>NZ_BOVK01000115.1 GCF_018403685.1 Xylanibacillus composti | reverse complement strand
AGTTCTCTCTCAACAATAATTTTTAAATTCTTCTCGTTTATACCGGCATGGACAAAATCAAATTTCACACCCACTAACCGTTGAGTGCGGTCAACCACTTGGCCTAAATGGTACCCAGTATGCTCAATGAGATGATACAAGGAATACAAATCAATGCTGTCTTTATCACTCTCATCCAAAGCTTTTTGCCAATACTGGAATACTTCGTATGCTCTCTCCTTCAACTCATCAGGTCCAAATGAATCATTCGGAAAAAGCTTCTCAATTCCACTGGTAAACTTGACCCCTGGATCTAAATATCTTTCCATGTTCCTTCTTATATGTTCGAGAACATGTAAGATGATTCCTCCAATACTATTTTGGTTTTCACTTTCCTCTAACCATAATAAATGGTCAGACAATACTCCTAAACATGATTGAAAATTAGGGAGGTAGTGACTGACCAAGCGATGTTTGGAGATGATTATGAATAATCTTGATTCCTCGTTCATCTTTGAATCACCTACTATTTGTCATTTGCATAAATTTCAGATAACGTTCCCGCATTCACGACGTTCCACTGGCTTAGATAGCTCCTATCTTAGCCAGTGCGAATGTGTCCCGGCATTTGCTTCCCTGCCCTCTGCATCCGGGACCAAGGAGCCGTCAGGCTCCGCAACATGAATGTTATGTTAGATGGAGTTTCTGTCTTCTTAGAGCCGCACTCCAAATCCCCAATATTTCTTCGTTTTATGAAAGTTTTTATTGACTCATGGTATAATGTTTATTAAAGGAGTTGATATCATGGCTATTAGCAAAGAGCACCTAAATAAACTAATTCAACAATTATCTGAAGATGATCTTCCCATCGCGGCTGATTTCTTGGAACATTTAGTATCCAAGTCTAAAGACAGCCACATTCCATGGGATGATGAACCAACCACTAAAGAAGATTTAGAAGATATAAGACGCGCGAAAGATGCTTTCAAACGTGGTGAGACAATCAAGCTCAAGGACGTCATAGATGATCTACTCAATTGAATTTGATAAAGCCGCCTATAAGTATCTTCAAAAGTTAGACAAACCAACTCGTACCCGGATAGTTGAGTCCGTATAATTGTGTAAATTGATAGTCTTCCAAAAATAAGGGGAGCCATATTCAAAACCCTCAGTTAGAATGTTGTTGTCGAGACAATATCCTAAATACTCGAGGTGTTATGAAATGGCTCAATATCAGATTAACGTAGATTCGCAA
>NZ_BOVK01000114.1 GCF_018403685.1 Xylanibacillus composti | reverse complement strand
CGCAGCTCGTTGAGGACATATTATAATGCTCCCATGAGGTGAGACACGAGTTGAAAATCTAAGTTATACTAAGACTATGAAGAAAAGAACGAGTTACCCAGCTGAATTTAAGACGAAAGTTGTCCTGGAGATCTTGTCCGAAGAAGCCACAGTGAATCAAATTGCAGCCAAATATGATGTTAGTCCTGTGGTCCTCTCTCGCTGGAAAAAGGAATTCCTAGAACGAGCTTCAGATGTGTTCAAGAAGGGGCCTTCCCAAAGTGAGAAGGAACTCGAACAAAGCCAAGAGCATATTGCGGAACTAGAGCGTAAAGTGGGCCAGCTTACCTATGAGGTAGACTGGTTGAAAAAAAAAATCTACAGATATCCTCGGACCCAGCTGGAAGAAGAAACCACGTTGATTTTAACGAGTCTAAGATCACCATTAGCCGACAGGCGGATCTCTTAAGTGTTCATAGAAGCAGTGTGTATCGGAATCCGCCTAAGGAAAAAACCGTTTCCGATGAGGACCTATTGATCATGCGCAGAATCGATGAGCTGCACACAGATCACCCTACTTGGGGTTACAGGACCATCACGAAGGTGATTCGTCGTGATGACAAGATCATCGTCAATCGTAAGAAGATCCGTAGGCTAATGCGTGAGATGGGCGTGTACACGATCTATCCTAAGCCGAATTTCAGCAAGCGTTTATCATGCTAAATACGTTCGTCCATACTTGCTTAGGAATCTCGATATATGCCGTCCCGATCAGGTCTGGGGCGTGGACATAACCTATGTCCGCATGCAGAAGGGTTTCATGTATCTGTTTGTCATCATCGACTGGTACAGCAGGCGAATTGTCGACTACGAGCTTTCCAGCACCTTGGAGAAGATATTTGTCATGAACTGTCTGAAACGGGCGCTCGCAAGCGGCAAGCCTGAGATCATGAACAGTGATCAAGGAAGCCACTTCACAAACCCAGATTACTTGAATCTATTGGATCAAGCCGGCATTAAAGTCTCAATGGACGGAAAAGGCCAAGCATTGGATAACGTAAGAACGGAACGCTTTTTCAGAACGCTGAAATATGATCTCATTTACATTAACGAGTTTGAAACGCCCCGGCAGCTGAGGCTAGGCATAAAACGTTATATCCATGAGTACAACACCTACAGACCCCATTCATCCATTGGAGATCTATGCCCTGAAGATGTGTACCACGGAAGAGCCATTCCGAGTGCTGCATAAATATCAAAATACGAAAGGAGAATTAACTTAGAATTCTATTTTCGTGTCTGTCAATAGTCTGTGAAAATG
>NZ_BOVK01000113.1 GCF_018403685.1 Xylanibacillus composti | reverse complement strand
AATTATTGTTGAGAGAGAACTCGAAGAAGGCACAAACATCCGATAACAATGCATTCACGCTTCGGTTTCGGTCAATCTAAAATCGATTGACCTCGATACATCCTCGGTCGCCAAGGGGGATTACGGGGGAGTGGAATCAGGCGACAACCCTGCACCGACTAACCGCATCGCGGCCGGCAGCAAGCTGCCGTAAGTCGGTGGGACGTCGTGAACACGGAAACGTTATAGGAAATAGTCGAAAACCAATGATTACATGAAGAACGGTTGGATATAATGTATGGTTAAGATATAATCAAAACAAAGGAGGGACGATGAAATGAGTGTTCCTAAAGATGAATTAGAAAAGATCATAAATAGACTTAATGATAATAACAAGGTTGTCGCCAAAAGTTTCCTTTCTTGGCTTTTGGAGAAGCAAATGGATAGTGAAGATGATCAGTTGACTCCTGATGACATAAATGCTCTGGAACAAGCACGGAAGGAGTTTCAGGCTGGAGAAACAACGTCACTGGAGGACTTAAAACGTGAACTTGAATTATAAACTGGAATTTTCGAATGAATCGAAGAAGTACTTGAAAAAACTTGATTAACCGACTGCTAGACGAATACTCGAAGCTGTAGAATCCATCAAAGAATCACCACGGCAATTCTCGAGTATAAAAAAGATGCAGGGTTATGATGCTGAAGTATATTGATTGAGAGTCGGAACTTATCGAGTCATATAAGAGATTGTTGATGATAAACTTATAATCTTTATTGTTAGGATAGGTCCTCGTGGGGATATTTACAAATGAATAATACTAACACATGAACCTTGATGCAAATATGATGTCAGGGTATTTTTGTGGTTAATTCGAAGAGGTCGACTACTTCCTATAACAATGCATTCACGCAGCGGGCCTCTCCGAGTCCCTTGGTCGCCAAGAGGGATTTCGGAGGAGCAGATTCAGGAGATAACCCTGCACCGACTAAGATAGGAGCTATCTAGGTCGGTAAGGGTTCGTGAATGCAAGAACGTTATACATAATCACTGCAATAAGAATAAGCAAACAAACTAAGGAGCGCTACGCTTGTTTTAATTTATAAAATTTCCCCTTAATCTTGTAGGGATCGAAGAAAAAATAATTAATACCACACCATTCTTCAATTTAATATCTAAAGGTAAAGAACATATACCGCAGGAAGAGATTGAAGAAGAACTCCGGCAATCGAAGAGTATTGGTGCAGAGAGATTTATTCTTTATAAAGATCAGGTTTACGTAGGAATTATTGAATACTTGCTTCATAATCATGGTGATCAATGTACTTGGCTAGGATTGCTACTGATAAGGAATGATTTACAGTCAATGGGCTACGGAAGCGAAGTACTTAGACAGTTTGAAGAACTCATGACTAGCAAAGAAATTAAAAAGTATCGAATTGGAGTAATAGTAGATAATGAACCTGCACACCGATTTTGGAATAAGCAAGGATTTGTAAGAGTTGCTTCTTCAATTAATGGTGACAATAAAGAGATAGTAATCTATGAAAAGACAATTTGAAATTGTTTCGAAGATGGCAGTATCTACGTATAACACAGCATTCATGCATCGGGCTGACGCCCTCGATCGTAGACGTGGTTTCAAAGAAGTGATTGCTGCGACAATCTCCTTCGAAGGTTCGTGAATGCAAGAACGTTATCTGAAATCGAGGCAATATGTGAAACCCGAAAGAATTCATTTGTCTGATATTAATAATTGCGATAAGCCAAAGCCGTCTTTTATTGCTTGGAGATAGATGAAGTCAAGTGAAAGACTATGAAGTTGGTTCATTTTTTCTTCGTATTCAAAAAGTGTGGGCTTTATATGCTCTGGAAGATGGCACCTAAGTGTATTAAATTGCTCAATACACTGCTCAGATAGAGATGAGTATTCCTTGGAACTAATCATTTGATTACATAGATACATTGTTCGATCAGATGAAATTTGTTGAAAGACTCTTTCTATATGCTTCACTTGAAACCAACCTCCCAGTAACTTTATAAGGTAATTATATAACTCTATAGAGTTAATGTAAAGCGAATAATTAACTTTTAGAAGGGATTTGTTAGAGTGAATGTTGAAATACTTAACTTTGGGAAGTAAGATCATAGCTACGGAGGGTTGATGGATGATTACATGCAATTTAAGAAGGTTAATGGCAGATCGTCGTATAGATGATATCACTGAACTTATGCGATTATCTGGTCTGAGTCGAAATTCAATAAATAAGTTGTATCGAGAAGAGAATATTGAGACAACAAAGCTGGAAACGTTGATTAGACTATGTGATACTTTCCAATGTAACTTATCGGATTTGATCGAATATAAGGCAGATACAAAATAAGGAGCATAGTTAACATGCCTCAATTTCAGTAATTGTATAAGGTTGAGGCATATTATGTTTTGAAGGTAATGGTATTGATGGCCTCGACATCAAATAACAATGTGTTCGCGCATCGGCAGTCAAGCTGCCTCGGTCCT
Source organism: Xylanibacillus composti (assembly GCF_018403685.1). Classification (NCBI taxonomy): domain Bacteria; kingdom Bacillati; phylum Bacillota; class Bacilli; order Caryophanales; family Paenibacillaceae; genus Xylanibacillus; species Xylanibacillus composti. Next base: position 473 of record NZ_BOVK01000113.1, on the reverse strand, counting down.
TGAAGATAAGTCGGAGAAGTAAATACCAGGACACATCCGCACCACCAAACCGCATTGCGGCCACTCACTACGTTCGCTTAAGGTGGTGGAACGTCGTGAACACGGGAACGTTATCTGAAATTTATGCAAATGACAAATAGTAGGTGATTCAAAGATGAACGAGGAATCAAGATTATTCATAATCATCTCCAAACATCGAATGGTCAGTCACTACCTCCCTAAGTTTCAATCATGTTTAGGAGTATTGTCTGACCATTTATTATGGTTAGAGGAAAGTGAAAACCAAAATAGTATCGGAGGAATCATCTTACATGTTCTCGAACATATAAGAAGGAACATGGAAAGATATTTAGATCCAGGGGTCAAGTTTACCAGTGGAATTGAGAAGCTTTTTCCGAATGATTCATTTGGACCTGATGAGTTGAAGGAGAGAGCATACGAAGTATTCCAGTATTGGCAAAAAGCTTTGGATG
>NZ_BOVK01000112.1 GCF_018403685.1 Xylanibacillus composti | reverse complement strand
CAAACTTATTGACACTACCCATATTGGTCACCGGCGACATGAATAAATCCCAAGATGTCCGCTATTCCTAGTCACTTTGCTCACGAGTGTAGAATAAGTACCTAGTTTCCCGCTATTTCTCACGCTCGCATGCAGTCCATGCAAGATGCGCGCCACCCTAGGCACAGCGGCTCTGAGCACTCAACTTGTGCAAGCGATGACGGATATGGGCATGAACGGTCGTATTTGTCATCGATATCCTATTAGCCAACCCCAATAACTCTTTGACTCTAGTGTGCCAGATTACTGACCAAATAGAAAAAGCCGCTAGAACATGGAAGCTCTACCGACTTTCATTCAACCTTATTTCCTCAGCGGACTGACCGTACTTCCCTACAATTTTCTCAATAAAGCAACCTCTCTCTGCTAACCCTCACGTTCCCATAGTTCCATACTTCTTAACAATATTACACTTGGCAGGAGCCTGACAATGCATAAGTGGCTCTCCAGTAATCTTACGGCAGCCATATAACCTGTCCCTCATAAATGACGCTCTGCTGCATCTTGTTCAATACCTTGATTTCGTGCACATATTGTCTAAGGTCCATAGTCTCAGGTGCGTGTGCCTGTGCAAGAGCCCATAGTGTATCTCCGGCAACGACTACATGCCGTTGATTGGATTCTTGAGCCAGATCCAGGCCCATCGCATCAGCTGCAGTCTGCGGTTGAATAGCGAAATTCGCTTCATCCATAGTTCGGCTTGCTTCCTCGGAACCGAAAGCGGTTTGGATAAACGTGCCGAACATGAAACTGAATAAGATGAAGCCAATGACCAAGAGCATGCGGAACGCGCTAGCCCCTCGTCCGGAAAATATAAAATTCCTTTTGGCGCGAGTCTGTTGTCGTTGTATATGTATAGATGCATGATTCGAGCCCCGTGTCTGCCCCATCTTCGTATAAGAATTCCACTGCACACCAGTTGCATGTAGCATATTCATCAACTCCAAACATTTGTTCTGTTAACAGGATAACACGAACGGGTGTTTGTGTCAACGAAAAAGCGAACAAATGTTTTTAGAACTTATGTTTGTGCGAACTCCGGTTCTATGATATAATTTCAAATAATTAAATGAGAATTTGGGGGGAGCACATTGACTAAGCTTTCCAGCCGTCAACAGGCAATATTAGAATACATAAAGAGCGAAGTGCGCGAGAAGGGGTATCCGCCTTCCGTACGGGAGATCGGAGAGGCCGTCGGTTTGGCATCCAGTTCGACTGTGCACGGACATTTGGACCGACTGGAAAAGAAGGGACTGATCCGGCGCGACCCGACCAAACCGCGGGCCATCGAGATTATCGGCATGAACGATCATGCGGAATCGGACTTTTCCATGTCGATCGTACGCGTGCCGCTCGTCGGCAAGGTTACAGCGGGTATGCCGATCACTGCAACGGAGAATATCGAGGACTACTTCCCGTTGTCGAGCCATATCGTGGGAGACCATACGGTCTTCATGCTCACCATTGTGGGTGACAGCATGATTGATGCGGGCATCCATGACGGCGATTACGTTGTCGTTCGCCAGCAGCCGAACGCAAATAACGGGGACATCGTAGTCGCCATGACCGAGGACGATGAAGCCACGGTCAAGCGCTTCTACCGCGAACGCGACCATATCCGCCTGCAGCCGGAGAATACAACCATGGCGCCCATACTGTTGCCTAACGTGACGATCTTGGGCAAGGTTATCGGGCTGTATCGGGATATTCATTAAGAGCAAGCCGATAGTATAAGTAATCCGATCCATGAAGCCGAAGGGATTTCCCTTCGGTTGTTTACTTATGTCTAGGCACGGGAACAACGCCGCAACACCCTATCTACTTGCACATTGTCAGGCACACAAGATTCCCCACAGAATCCCTTGCAATTGGTACAATAAATTTCTGCAAACTTGGATCTTTTCTCCGTCCAGTTATTGCACTACAGTAGAGACAACCCTACTGGTAAGGTTGAGATCTGCATGCCTGTAGTCCTTGCAATATCAAATGAAGACATACTAGCAAGTTATAAAGTCATGAAACAATTGCGCCCCCATCTTGAAGAAAAAACATTTGTGGAGAGGATCAAATATCTTCAAACGAAATACGGATATAAGTTAATTACCTTCGTAGAAGATGGAGAAGTAAAGGCCGCCTCCGGGTTTCGAATATGTGACTCGTTAGCGTGGGGGAGATATTTGTATGTGGATGATCTAATCACCGATGAAACTTCCCGTTCAAAAGGGTATGCTAGTCAGTTATTCGACTGGTTGGAAGAAGAACTGCTGCGGGAAAAGTGGAGTCTGTAAACTATTTT
>NZ_BOVK01000111.1 GCF_018403685.1 Xylanibacillus composti | reverse complement strand
CATAAATTTGGACTTGATCGCACTTTTTACAATTATCTATGTTTTATACAAGAATAGTTTAGTTCGTATATTTATACGTTTCACCTGTGATGCTACTATTTATTTAGTTTTATAATAACTGCACCAATTGTGGAAAGAGAGGGATATCTATAATGAATGAAAGGCAAGAAGGGATGAATTATGCCCCCAAAGGGAAACCCAACCCTGTTGTTAAACCTAACGAATTTGTTTTTGCTGCTATTGGGCTAGACCATGGGCATATTGGGGGGCAATGTAACGGCTTAATTGAGGCAGGTGCCACCTTAAAATACATTTATGACACAGATAAAGAAAAGCTAGACCATTATTTGAAAATGTTTCCCCAAGCAAAAGCTGCAAATAGTGAAGAAGAAATTTTAGCAGATAAAGAAGTAAAACTTGTTACCAGTGCTAACATTGCTTGCGAACGACAACCATTAGGCGTGCGTGTGCTGGCCGCAGGTAAAGATTATTTTACAGATAAGGCACCAATGACAACCCTTAAGCAGCTAGAGGAAGCCAAAGAAATGGTTCAAAAAACAGGTTTGAAATATGCTGTTTATTATAGTGAACGGTTGCATGTAGAAAGCGCCGTTTTTGCTGGAGAATTAATTGCGCAAGGTGCCATTGGTAAAGTTGTTCAAACCATTGGCTTAGGTCCCCACCGGTTAAGTGCAGATAGGCGCCCTCCGTGGTTTTTTGAAAGAGAGCAATATGGGGGTATTTTGTGCGACATTGGCAGTCATCAAATAGAGCAGTTTTTATATTTTACTGGTGCAAAAGATGCAGAAATACTTTCAGCCAACATCGAAAACTATAACAACCCAAAGTACCCCGGGTTAGATGATTTTGGGGATGCTACTTTACGTGGGGATAATGGGACAATGGGCTATTTTAGAGTTGATTGGTTTACACCTGACGGGCTTTCTACTTGGGGTGATGGTCGTACAATGATATTAGGCACAGATGGTTATATTGAGTTGCGAAAATATGTTGATATTGCTCGCCATAAAGGTGGCTCACATGTGTACTTAGTAAATAAAGAAGGAGAAAAACACTTTAATGTAGAAGGGCAAGTAGGCTACCCCTTTTTTGGGCAACTGATATTAGATTGTATAAATAGAACAGAGCATGCCATGACACAGACCCATGCTTTTAAAGCGGCTGAATTGTGCATAAAGGCACAAATGATTGCAGAAAAAGCGAAAAACATTGTTAGAAAATATTAACTTGGTACGATTGGCTTGGCATAAGAAGTAAAAACAAATACTTGTTAACTAATACTAAGGGTGATGTGCAAATGGATGAGCAGAATACCCCAAATTTAATCACCCACTTTGCCCATAAGCATTGCGGGGAGGAGTGGAAGTTTAAAGATTTTTATACAGATTTTTTTAGCTTAACTTTTGTTGTTGACGGTGTTGTTCATTATAAAATAGATGATGCCGCCAAAGTGTGCAAGCAAGGAGATATTGTTTTTATTAAACCTGGTAACCGTCGAACCGCATCTACTAACGGTTTTACTTGTGTTGCCATTGATTTTAATTTTTCAGGCTCAAACCCTTTAAATTCATATGATTTAAACTTTAAATTATTAAACTACCCTAGCTTTACTAGCTGGGGTAGTTTTGCTGAATTTGCACCCTATTTCAAAGAATTTAAATATGAGTGGCTGCAAAAAAATAATGGTTACACACTCAAATGTTATGGGTTACTTATGCTCATTTTACATAAAATTTTATACAATGAAAAAAGACAAAATAAACACCCTTATGTGGAAGAAATTAAAAGTTACATTATTCAAAATTATGCAACTCACATAACTGTTAACAGTATCGCAAGTCACTTTGGCTTTAACCCTGTATATATAGGGCATGTTTTTAAAAAGCATGAAAATAAAACCATTTTGCAATTTTTAAGACAAGTACGTATTCATGCCTCCTTAGAACTTTTAGCACGTGGGTTACCTCAAAATCTTACCATTTCACAAATAGCAGAGGAAGTAGGCTTTACAGATGTGTATCACTTTAGTAACGTTTTCAAACAACTAATGGGGGTTTCCCCTAAAAAATATATGTTACAAAATATGTAACTAACAATAGAAGAACAGATTTTTTAGCCCTTGCAAGAGGGCAAGGCCAGACCCCATTTTGGAATAATTTTCAGGCATGGTCAGGGTATCGTCGTCAAAATATTCAACTTTTTGTTGTTGGTTCGCAAGTACACAGCAGCTTAGTAGGCTTCGGCTGACGCAGAGTTCTTGCTTTCCAAAGCAAAGTATAAGGAGATTACAGGACGGGAACAGAAACATGATGTTCTGTATTAGCAGATTCGGCAGGCGTTTCGCTCGGTGAAATTGATGTGGAAACAGCGCTCAATAGAAAGTAAAGTATAGGAGTCGTTTCCGCTTTCCTAATGATTACTTCGAAATTGGTGGTCAGACGAGTTGGGGAAAACATACATAAGCTTCCGATCCTAATCAGGATTAGGAAGATCAAGTCCAAATTTATGTG
>NZ_BOVK01000110.1 GCF_018403685.1 Xylanibacillus composti | reverse complement strand
TTGATCATTTGCCGAATTTGCTCTTTTGAAAGTAAACCCATGTGTTCTCCCAACCTTTCTATTTCTATTGTACCTCAAATGAATGAGGTTGAGAGTTTACACAAAATAGTTTACAGACTCTCTCAATGCTTTTTAGCTACTTACTATTTAGGTCTGTTCCGATGCAAGTTCAATTTTCAATGTGGCTTCGAAGTTATGTTAGTGCTTATTCACATAGACCAAAAAGTCACAAATCATAATCAGGGGGATAACCTGTGACCATCTGAAAAAACTCAGTAAAATCCGGTATACGATTCATGTCATAATTCAAAATATTCTTTATAACCAATAAGATAAGTTCGTTTTCCATGTCATCCCATTCTTGTTTTTTTCTTTGCTTGCTAATTTTTTTGATATATGGATGGAAGTAATCTAATATTTCTCTTAATGCTTCACTATCACCGCGTTGTGCCTTCTCGACCAAATCGTATAGCAATATTTCTTTCATGGTAATTTGTTCTCTCGTATAGCGTGAGATAGTTTGTTAATCGTTTCGGTTAATTTCACTATTTTTTCCTCAAGCATCATGTTCACACTCGTTAATTGCTCTATTTTCTTTTCAAATCGAACTAAGAGATAGCTGGCAACAACGATAGGGAAACCAAAATTACCAATTGCAGTTGTAATAACAGAGATTATTTGTTGAGTTTGTTGATTTTCCATAACATTACACCTTATTTCTTTCTACTTCCATGGGCATACTGGTTAAACGACTTCTTAATCTTCTCAACGCACTATTTCTAATTTTGCATACTGCCTGCTGGCTAATTCGCATACGTGCCGCGATCTCTCGATCGACTAAACAAAAAGAGTATGCTAACATAATAACCTTTTGTTGCTTCTTTGTTAATTGGCTATATGCGTAATATAACCATTCTCGCTCTATGTAATTTTGGAAGTTATACGGATCGTTGTCAACTTCAAATGTTTCTCGCATACAAGAGCGAAGGCCCGAATCGTCTTTACTTCTATCATCTTCTGGCATGTCGAGAATTAAGAGGTTTCTTTTGAAATAGCTACTTCGCTTTCTATCCAATGCAATAGAACCAAATCGAATGGTTGAATAGATGTATTTTGAGAATCGATACTGGAAAAAGTGCTTCTTAAACCTTGTCTCTAGTTCTTTTCTCGCCGATGCATCCCTACGGTTCAACATTGCATGAAGTAACCCAACATTTGTGTTGCAACGAAAAAAACTTGCTATGATTTTGTTTTGGAAAACCATTCTGTTATTTTCAACAAATAAAATAAAAGAATTTTTGTTAGGGTTTTCCTTGATCTCCATTACTCCTCCTCCTTTTTCTGGTATAATATATAATGTGTCTAGAAGTTTGGGATATACAACCTTTTCGTAAATTCACTCACAAAATTTGGGTCATCTCATTCGAAAATAAACGGTTATCATTCATCTTCTTGGATGAATACATTGAGGGAAAAGGAGATCAATTGTCGGACTAATATGATTACGAGAAAAATATTGAAAGGACGGGGACGTTCGTGAATCGCAAAGCAAGACTGTGGCTGTTACTTATGAGTAGTGTCGTTGTATTCACAGGAGGTTGTTCCATGACGATATTCAAAGGAGAATCTTCTGTACTTTCAGCCTGTCCGCCTGAGATTGAGGAATTGATTCTGAAGGAGTTAAATCCCATCCACGATGAATGGGACTTTGAAGATCTCGAATCAGTTACAACTATTACGATTGAAGCGGATATTTCCAAAGAAACACTGGATCTACACTGCTTGAGTCAATTGCCGAATCTCTCTTCTCTTCATTTGATTCGAGCGCCAGTCGAAGATTATACGTTTTTGTATGATCTACCGAATTTGAGTTATTTAGCAATACATGGTTTCACTGCCGATCAACTTCCTGATTTCAATAACCTCCACATTTCAAACTTGGAACTATTTGATGGTGACATTGAAAATTTGGATTTTTTATCTTATCAAAAAAACTTAATCTCACTTACTGTAGTACAATCGCAACTTATAAACATAGATGGAATTAAAAACAACAAAGGTTTAGTTAATCTTCTTCTCTCCTACAACCCAATAAGCGATATAAGTCTTATGGAAAACTTGCCTAATCTGGAGCGAATTGAAATAAGGAGTACGCAGGTTATGGACATTTCAGTTCTTGCTCAGCTACCAAAATTAAAGATGGCCGACATTAGGGATACTAACATTACATCTGTTGAACCTCTCATAAATTTACCTAACCTACAAATCTTACTTGCCTCGAAGGATAAATTGCTTGATCTTGATAAGTTGCCTGATCGCGTAAACGTATCAGAAACAACCGTATTAGCTTATTAAATGAAATAGGAGCCGGTCTTACGGCTCCTATTCATCTTCGGTTAGGCTGTATAATGTGCGAAGTAGTCTACTGCGCCACGTTGATTAATGACATCCTGAAGTGTGCTGTTCGTACTGCTACCTGGATCATTAACCATAAACATAGACGGTGTTATTTCATTGTAAGCCAACGAACCATTAGCATTAGTAGACAATGTTCCGGAGAAACCTTTCACTACGACCAGATGATTAGGTACATGGACCAAGACTGGGATTAAATCATTTACAATCTTATTAAAAATTTGTTGCTTCAGTGTGCTAAATGCTCCCGACGTCTTTCCATGCCAAGTGTGCGAATACTCTGAAGCAGCTGTCGACCATTGAAATGGGCAGTCGGCTTTTTTAGCCTTTAATTTTGCCAACAAAGTTCCGGGATCGCCGGAATGATCAAATCCTCGAAAGACCATTGCAACCGAAGTAATGAAACATCCTTCCGAAGCCATTGTTCCTCCACAGCTAGTTTTTTCATTATACCAATTATTCCCATCATCATATTGCTTGTAGCTTGGAGTGTAAAGATCGACATGAAATCGCTGTTGACTCATAGAAATCCCATCCTTATCTTATTGAATATAAGACTAATTCCGGGATGCGGCCTGAATCGATAACCATCCCCTGTTATCGATTCGAGCTGAATTAGCTTATGCTTCAATAAGTGAAACTCTAACGAGTTTCATACAACCCTAGCACAAATATCAAAAACTAAACAATAAACTATTCTATTTTTTTATAGTTTCTCACCAAATACGCTTGTCGCTGCTTCTTATACCTCTCCTTCTCTTTTCGATAAAAGTAAACTAACAGCATTACAATTAACACTGCGTATACCACGACCACCAACCACATGTCTTTTGGCTTATTTTTTACAAGATGATTGTAAAGGGGGATGAAGGAAATTGTGTTTCCGATGAACATGCAGCCCAGTAGAAGCCATTTTTGCATAGGCTTCCCCTCAAAGACAGTTTTCCCATAAATATTAGTAAACCCTAGTTTAAGACGTTGACAAATCCAGATCAACAGCCAAGTAAATGACGCTGAAAGAAGTTGCTGGATGTAGGTTGTTTTCGTAATACGCACATTGATGTGCTCCGCTTGCACAATGCCCAGTACATCACATAAGTAAACAGCAACGATCTGCATAATAATATAGAAAAATGAACAAAGTCCAGCTAACACAACAGCAGAAAACCAGTGCATCTGAAAGATAAATCGAGCATACAGCATAAATAATAGCAACTGTAGTATCAATATGTACAGATGTAAGGGTTCGATCGACCATAACCAGTAATGAAAGTACCCTTGTATCAATGTGACAGCAGCCAGTTCTCTCCAATATGTAGGAATTGACATCCTCGCCATCGTTAGAATAAATGAAAGTACTGTAAAAATTTCGACCATCGTCATCGCAATAAAGAACAACATGTTCTGCCAAGTATTCATTGTTTATCCCTTCTAAGCTTTGTTGCTCGATTCGTTTGCTTGAATTACTTTTTCGTTAAGTACGCTTGTCGACTCTGAAGATATTTCTGCTTTTCATAGCGGTAGAAGTAGATTAGTATCCCTGCAGTGAGAATTGCGTAGATAAAGATGACGACCTGCATGTATTCTGGCTTGTCTTCTACATGGAACATATAAAATGGAACAAAGCACAGTGTATTTCCCACGAACACACTACCTAGAAGAACCCATTTTTGCGACACAGATCCTCGGTTTAAGACCTTCCCGTAGAAAAATGAAAATCCAAATTTATTACGCTTGCAAAGTACTATCAAAATCCAAACAAATAGTACAGTAACAAGCTGTTGGACATACGTTGTTTCTACCCGTCTAGCGTTTATATTCACCGCTTCTGCTAACCCTACATAATCACATAAAAGAATTGCTGAGACTTGGAGAATGGTATAGATATATAATGCACCCCAATGTCAAGACACGTCAGGCCGATATCTAAGTTATTTCTCCTCTCGTGTATGGGTTCATTAAGCAGCACTAAATACACTGCCGTAATAGACATCATCCGGACAGAGATCTCCAATGGATGAATGCGGTCTGTAAGTGTTGTATTCATGCATATACCTACTAATTCCAGCCCTTAGTTGTCGAGGTGTCTCAAATTCTTGGATATAGATCAGGTCATATTTCAGGGTTCTGAAGAAGCGCTCGGTTCTGGCATTATCCAGAGCTTGGCCTTTTCCATCCATAGACACCCTGACATTTGCATGATCGAGGAGCTCTAAGTATTCAGCATTTGTGAAATGGCTCCCTTGGTCACTGTTCATGATTTCAGGTTTGCGAACGGATAGCACTCGTTTCAGGCAATCCATCACAAAGGTCTTTTCCAGGGTACTCGAGAGCTCGTAATCGACGATTCGTCGGCTGTACCAGTCCACGATGACAAACAGGTACATAAAGCCTTTCTCCATCCGAAGATAAGTAATATCGATTCCCCAGACTTGATCAGGACGGCAAAATATCCAGATTCCTGAGCA
>NZ_BOVK01000109.1 GCF_018403685.1 Xylanibacillus composti | reverse complement strand
GCTTTTAGGGTGAGCTAGGAAGAAAAAAACATCGTAGGTATACCAGAGAAGGCGGGGGAAAGTTCAGATTCATGGCGTGCCTATGGCACGGGAAGGCATGGTTTGTTGGTTGTTCAGCGAAGCAAAACCCCACACAAGCAGGCCGCCGGACAAGCTACGGCGGTAATGGTTTTGGGCGTGGAGTCGCTCGGTCGCAAAGCGGAGCCGCTTTCCACGCCAAAAAGCATCAAAATGATCCATGTTCTTGCCGTAGGCATGAGTTTGGATCATTAGGAAGGGTCGCTCCGCGAGGCGTCAAACATGCAAGCTGCCGAACAAATACGGCCGCGCAGTTGGCTTATTCGCCTAGCGGCGGTAAGTTTTATGGCGTTGGTTCGCACGGTCGCGCAGCGCAGCGGCTTACAACGCCAAGAAAGCTTAAGAATGATCCGTGTCCTTGCCACAGGCATACAGTTGGATCATGAGGGAATGCTTGCCCGCGAAGCGTGGAGTGGGCTTGACCTAAGAGGAGAGCATCTTGAGTAGACCAGAGAAGAAAAATAGGGGGGGACGGGCTTTGGGGGTTATGCTGGGAAGGAAAGACATCGTGGGTATGCGGGAAAAGAAAGGGAAAGATTCAAAAAGAATAGCCCTGGTGAAAAATAACCAGGGCTGTTATGGGTTCATTACTACTTTAATGACCGTTTTAATTCTATAATATCATCAGATTTCCACGATCTATCTTCTACTGCTTTAAGAATTTGCTTTGATGCTTCTTCAATGGATCGTTTCAATTCCAACATATCCGTATCGTGTACTAGCAGATTCTCTTCACCATCCAGTGTTCGTCTAATGAAGCTTAACGTAACGTTCGCTTCATCCTTTTTCGTCCCACGAATATAATATGGACCGTCCATGAAATTGAATTCAGCAGAAGTTCCAACAGACGATGAACGAAGCAATGCTGCGGCTTTGTTCCACCATGCAAGAACTACCACGATGAAATCATTCCATTGATTATCTGGAAAACAGGCATTCTCTATTTCCCAATGGATTTCTCCTGTAATGCTACCTCGCTTGTTTTTCTCAAGAGAAGCGTCATTCACTACAACATTTAACAACTCTAATACCTCCTACTTAAAAATGGGGTACGCTGTTTCAATTGTCTTCGAACGGGTGTTCACCCACATTTCTATTGTAAGTCCGTTCGATTTCCCTTGAACTAGAACACGCTCTCCTTGTGTTTGAATCTTACTTGAATTTCTATAGGCACCTTTAACGGCTTTCTCAATTTGAGAATGAGTCATATGATCGGGGAACAAGTCCTTCGTTCCGCTTTGTATTGCCCGCGCACCGTTCTTGGTATGGCCCGAAATGATATGGTCAATGTCTATATTGATTTTCTTGTGTGAAGGTAGGTTGACTGCCTTGTTGCTAATGTATCGGCCCAAGCCAAACCCGCCTGCCGCCAGTGTCGCTATCTCTGCTTGGCTAAGTTGAAAGCCTGCTTCTTCAGCACCGAATAGTTTGATTTGTGCGAGCTTGAAGTATATGAAATGCTCATCTTCATCTAGCTCGTCATAATAACCATCTTGGGCAGCAACAATCTTCGCAAAATCTGGCACCATATCATCTATGGATTGATAACTGCCATTTGCTAAATTAGATGCAAAAGTCTCTTGCATTGCTCTTATTCTTTCGGAAAGCTGCATACATGCACTTTCTGAAGTACAAGCCGCTTTGTGCCCCGTTGGGTCAATGAAGATCAGCGGGTTATTGTGAACGTAAGTGTACAGATTGAGAGTTAAAGGGTTTGTGATGTCCCCCTCATAATTATCTT
>NZ_BOVK01000108.1 GCF_018403685.1 Xylanibacillus composti | reverse complement strand
TTTTTCTGGGTTGTTTTTGCCCTAGCCCCTTTTTAATGCCCTTGCAAGGAATGGGTTTTCGCCTTTCGTTAGCTATCGCTTTACTCCGTTTCGAGCCGGAACACAATCTAGTGGTTGATAGTAATAAGATGAATCTAAAGGAAAGATGGAACATAAAAACGGGGCTTGTATCTTGGGAAATTCGTGAAGTCCACACGAAGTGGATCAGGTAACGAATTTCTTATCATACAAGCCCCTCAACAATGTTCCATACATATAAGGATTCATCTAAACCATTCAACCACTTTTATATAATCCGGCTCTTTATTTCGTAAAGCGAAAGATATAGTTGTACATCAAATTAGCTGGCAAGCTCGCTTCGCGGTGGAATCTTATATGAATCGGTAAGTCATAATGGAACAAACAAAAAGGCTTGTGTCAGGGCCAACTCCGTAAGGAGGTCTTCACACAAGCCCCCAATAAGGTTCCATTCTAATATGCGATTCATTACCTTTTCCCACCGCGATCGCTCGTAGCCAGCAAAGCCCCTGTATAACCAAAATCCCGAAAGGCGAATAGTTATCCCTGCATGTTTACAGGCTTCTTGGTTTCCATTCTCATCGTTCACGATTCCCCAAATCATCATTATGGACTACCTTCTTGCCGAAGGCTGTTTCCTTACTTAGTAGTGAATCCCTACGGGCTTCGCCCTCACCGCTACACGCCCCAAACCTAGTTTATTGATTTCTATTCCCATGCTTTCAGATGGTTTACTGGACAGAGCCAGGGGAAAACGCAGCCAGGATGGAAGGCCGCCTCCAAGCACAGAGATTGAACCACCGAAGAAAGGGGCTTGTTTGTGTACGCGATATCGAGAAACTGTTGACCACCTCCCAACCTTCTTCACTTATTCCAGTCCCATTCATCCACTACCGATCCAATCCAGCACAACAGTAACAAACAACTAGCAAGGTTCTTAGAACAATGGAATAAGTGAAGATGCGCGAGATCCGACGTTTGCACCACCACCCAAACAAGCCCGCCCCTCGGTTCAAACTCTGTGCTTTTATCGGCTTACTCCATCCTTGCGGTTTCCCTGGCCTGCATCCAGTAAACCACAGATGAAAGCATCTTTAATCAATACACAATATGGTTTGGGATCATCAGGTGAGGGCAGTCTTTCAGGGATTCATATTCGGAAGGAAACAGCCGCCGAAGGCGGTAATCGCAACAATGATTTTGGGGGTTAAAGTGAACCATGAGAATGGAAAGAAGCCTGTTTATTGCATCTATCTAATCCTGGCATGGCTAAACTTAAGACACTTACGAATTAAAGCCTTCCGTTCATGTATTGGATTCTATTAGTTTCATTGCTTTATAAAGCCTATTTCCATATCCAGATAAACCGAAGGTTTGTAGATGATTGCTAAGTCACGAATGGTTCCAAGCTTTCAAAGCGGTTTTACAGGACAGAGCCAGAAGAAAACACGGGCTTGATTGAAGACGATACGTCTTTCAATCTGTGGTTTCTTCTGGTCGGACATCCAGTAAAACCGCGTATTTGAAAGCTGCCATTCGTGATGAACAGAAATCATCTTTTTTGTCGGTTTATCTCTCTTGGGAACTAGGTAACGCCAAGCAATGAAAAGGAAGGAATCCATAAAGAATCCGGAAGGCAGACCTTAGTAAGTGTTGGTTCTTGGGCCATGCAAGCTTGGGATAGATGCAAGTAATTTCAAAGGGGCTAAGGCAAAAACAACCCAGAAAAA
>NZ_BOVK01000107.1 GCF_018403685.1 Xylanibacillus composti | reverse complement strand
ACAAAATAGTTTACAGACTCGATTTCTCCATCGCTGTACGCCTATTGCGGCAAGCTCAACATGAAGTTCCAACGACAGATTCTCCTCTTGCATGCAAGATTCCCGATTCCCTAAATGCACCTCTGACCAATCAATCGCTGCTCTCCCGGACGGTTCAACAGACTGCACCTGGCCACAGCGAAACAAGCGGAGAGACACCGTCGAAACTCTGCGTCTTGACGGTGCTCTTTTGGCTAGTTAGAATAAATACATTCATATATGTATTTTATAATGGATTGAGAGAATGAGAGTTTCATAGTCTCAATATCTGAAAGAGAGGATTCGGGATGATTGTGTTGCGTTTGAGGTTTAAGCGGATATTTCGTCAGTTCGTTCAGGCGACGAGCTTGCTCGCGATGGTGATAGCCGTTGTGACGCTTTTCCATGCGGGCACGGCGCATGGCGCACAGGCGGATAGCGGCCGGCGCACGGAGATGTCGGCGATAGCAGCAGGATATGGTCATTCGCTAGCGCTGAATATGGATGGATCTGTTGTGGCGTGGGGAGCGAATGATTACAGCCAAACGGAGGTGCCGGCGGAAGCGAAATCCGGCGTGTCGGCGATAGCAGCGGGAGATGATCATTCGCTGGCGTTGAAAACAGACGGCACTGTTGTGGCGTGGGGATATCTCGGTGCAACAGATGTGCCGGAGGGGCTCTCCGGTGTAGTCTCGATTGCTGCGGGAGGCAATCATTCGCTGGCCTTGAAAGCGGACGGCTCTGTTGCAGCTTGGGGGTCGAATAATAACGGGCAAACGGAGGTGCCGGCGGAAGCGGAGTCCGGTGTGGTGGCGATAGCAGCGGGAACTTATCATTCGCTGGCGCTGAAGGCGGACGGCACTGTTGTGGCGTGGGGATCTAATGACGATGGTCAAACGACAGTGCCAACGGAAGCGGAGTCCGATGTGGTGGCGATAGCAGCAGGATACGGTCATTCGCTGGCGCTGAAAGCGGACGGCACTGTTGTAGGTTGGGGAGCGAATGTTTACGATCAGACAACGGTGCCGGCGGAATCGGGGTCCGGTGTGGTGGCGATAGCAGCGGGAAATCATCATTCGCTAGCGCTGAAGGCGGACGGCACCGTGGTGTTGTGGGGATATAATGGTTACGGTCTGTCGGAGTTGCCGACGGGAGCGCAGTCCAACGTGGTGGGGATAGCGTCGGGAAATTACCATTCGCTAGCGCTGAAAGCGGATGGTTCTGTTGTGGCATGGGGATGGAATGATGCCGGTCAATCGACAGTGCCCGCTGACATCGTAGTTCCGGCCCAAAAGAAGAGAATTGCAGCGGGATTTTATCATTCGCTGGCGTTGAAAGCGGACGGTTCAGTAGTAGCTTGGGGATGGGATGATGCCGGTCAATCGACGGTGCCGACGGAAGCGGAGTCCGATGTGGTGGCGATAGCAGCGGGGCAATTTCATTCCTTGGCGCTGAAATCGAACGGCTCCATTGTGGGTTGGGGATCGAATGATAACGGTCAAACAAGGGTGCCGACGGAAGCGCAAACTGGTGTCGTGGCCATTGCAGCGGGAGATCTTCATTCCTTGGCGTTAAAGTCGGATGGGTCAGTTGTGGCATGGGGATGGAATGTTGGCGGTCAAACGTTAGTACCTGCGGAAGCGCAGAGCGACGTCGTGGCCATTGCGGCGGGGTTCGCTCATTCGCTGGCGCTGAAAACGGACGGCACCGTTGTGGCGTGGGGGTCGAATGTTGCCGGTCAATCGACGGTGCCTGCTGCAGCGCAATCCGGCGTGGTGGCGATAGCAGCGGGGGGCAGTCAATCTCTGGCACTGAAAGCGGATGGCTCGGTTGTGGCGTGGGGATGGGATGATAGGCCGATGCCTGCGGAAGCGCGGAGCGGTGTGGTGGCGATAGCAGCAGGGAATAATCATTTCCTGGCACTGAAAGCGGATGGCTCTGTGGTGGCGTGGGGAAATAATTTTTACGGTCAAACGACTGTGCCCGCCAGCCTCGACAATCGAACCTACACCGTAAGCTTCGATAAGAACGGAGGAGAAACGGAAGCCAGTCCCATGACGATGACCGTCGCACACGGAGGGAGCGTCGGAACGCTGCCGACACCGCCGACGCGAGCGGGATACATGTTCGCTGGCTGGAACACAGCTGAAGGCGGGGAAGGCACATCGTTCGAAGCGACGACAGCGGTAACGACGGATCTAACTGTTTATGCGCAATGGACGGCGATAACGTACACCGTAAGCTTCGATAAGAACGGAGGAGAAACGGAAGCCAGTCCCATGACGATGACCGTCGCACACGGAGGGAGCGTAGGAACGCTGCCGACACCGCCGACACGGGCAGGGTACACGTTCGCAGGCTGGAACACGGCTGAGGGCGGGGATGGCGCTCCGTTCGAAGCGACAACAACGGTAACGACGGATCTAACCGTCTATGCGCAATGGACGGCGATAACGTACACCGTGACGTTCGATAAGAACGGAGGAGAAACGGAAGCCAGTCCCATGACGATGACCGTCGCACACGGAGGGAACGTCGGAACGCTGCCGACACCGCCGACACGGGCAGGGTACACGTTCGCAGGCTGGAACACGGCTGAGGGCGGGAATGGCGCTGCGTTCGAAGCGACAACAGAGGTAACGACGGATCTAACCGTCTATGCGCAATGGACGGCGAATCCAATCTACACCGTGACGTTCGATAAGAACGGGGGAGAAACGGAAGCCAGTCCCACGGTGACGACGGTTGTATATGGAGGGAACGTCGGAA
>NZ_BOVK01000106.1 GCF_018403685.1 Xylanibacillus composti | reverse complement strand
AGCATTGATGCAAGGCTAGTGTATTTTTTACCCCTATTTGACGGATATTCCGACCTAGAGCGAAAATAGGATTATTGCACCATGAAGCATGCCGAGCATCATCGTTAGAAGCACAATCGTTGTTCTTTTTATCAACAAACGTCACCCTTTCTTTTTTTGTTGAAATTTGTCGAAGGAAAAATTTACCCCTCTATTTAACTATGGAAATAATCTATCCGTCAACCCGGTCCATGATTATCTTGATAAGAGAATTTTCAGGATGGTTTAATGGTTTCGAAGATTTTCCGCAAAGGAGGAAGATGCCTATAGCGAAGTTTGAATTGGGTCAAATTGTTGTGACGCCGGGCGTACTGGGGAAAGTGAATGAAGTGGACCAGATGAAGGCACTCAACCGTCACGCCCAGTGCGATTGGGGTACAATATCCTGCAATGATGTGCTTTCAAACGAGAACGCACTGAAAACCGGAGAGCGTCTTTTTTCTGCCTACACAAGCGAGTCCGGCATAAAGTTCTGGATTATCACAGAGGCTGACCGCTCTGCCACCACTCTTTTGTTACCGGAGGAATATTAGATGATAGAATCATCCCAAAGAAGGTTAACCCGAGAAGAACGGCAAATTCAAACGTTGTTGCGAAGTGTCGTTGAACAACCGCAAATCGCATCACTCGACGGATTGGAGGAAATCCAAACGGCTGTCGAACTAGACCCGTTCACGCTTGAAGTAACGGTAACAAGCGAACATGCAGAGGTTGCTGTGTTGGAGTCGAGTTCCCGAGAGCTTTTTGCCTTTGCCCGATACAACAGGAGCGATGACCGACTGCTGTACACGCTTCGTTTCCACATCGTCGAGGATAGTCTGCGTAGACTTGTTATGACCGAATGACCGGCATCGAAATCATCGAGAAGGAGGAAGCTCATACCAAGTGGGGTGAAGGATTCGCGGTAAGAGGAATCGTGTATTCCCAGAAGGGAGTCACAACAGCGGGGTTCTTCGCCTTCTACACTCCGAGCAAGCAAATTCGACAGCTACGGATTGACGATCATCAGCTTTTGCCGATACTTTTGGACAACCTTAGGACGCTCCTAAACCACTAACACCACACCCTACACTCCTTTTTTGAGGGACCGGCTCACCACCGGTCCCTTGCTGTGTTCAGAGGGAGAGTCTAACCACCAGAAGTTGTCGCTCAAGATACCGTTCCAAGTCACTTTCTCCGCTTTCTTGAAAAGATGGATGCTGTGGCACGTCTTGTTCGCCGTCTCTCACGCAGAGAACAACTTCTTCCAGATTGTCGGCTGAACGCGAGTAGTACAAAGATAGGAGAAGATCATTTAGACCGGGAGGATTCGTAAGCCTCACCACGACCTCTAATTGATCGGAATTGGTTGATATGAAGAATTCCACTGTATCCGTCACGTCATGATCTAAATTCCCATCTATTTGCCGCAGCGCCTTCACAATCTGTGAAACGTAATTATTCATCTTTGCCAACTTTACCAGTAGTATAATGTCCCATGGCTTCGCTCATGTTTAGTTCTCGCATTGAATCGTCGTCGTACCATTCGGGCGGTTCTGGATTT
>NZ_BOVK01000105.1 GCF_018403685.1 Xylanibacillus composti | reverse complement strand
AGGTTTGATGCAAGGCTAGTGTAAAAAATACCCTTATTCGCTCACAACAGGCTCCGGCCATCGACGACTTCATTCCCGGACACCGTGTCCAGTGCCTGCAACCTTCACCCCGTACGCCTTCTTCCGTACACCACTTTTCATTCAAAAGGGAATTTCTACAGTATGATCATGCCTTTACTGCTAAGATGAGCATCTCGATCTCATCCAGATCGATCGACTGCGTCCAATGGGCAAACCGACACTGTACAACTCTTTATTGATACAGTAAACGTTTACCATTATAATGAACAAGTGATCGAAGAGGAGGGTTGATCCGACGATGAGCGACATTCCAGATCTGAACCTTTTTATGATGTGCAGGGAGCTGAATCGGACTGCGATGCGCGAGCTTCCGGCCGGCTATCATGTTCGAAACTGCCGCAAGGACGAACTGGACATCTGGATGAACTTTCCGTTCGATGATCCGGCTGAGGCTTTGCAGTACAGAGGATTTATGACGAACTTTTTCCAGGATGTGTATGGCAGCAAGGAGGATTCATTTTATGCGAAATGTTTGTTCGTCTGCGATACACATGATCGTCCCGTTGCGACATGCTTCGCCTGGAAAGCGTACGACCGTATCACGACCATACAATGGTTCAAGGTTCTGAAAGAGTACGAAGGGAGGGGGATCGGCAGAGCTTTGTTGTCCATCGTGATGCAGGGGGTGTCCCCGGACGACTATCCGGTGTTTCTGCATACGCAGCCGTCAAGTTTTCGGGCGATTAAACTGTACGCGGATTTCGGGTTCGAACTGTTAGACGACCCGGTGATCGGGACAAGACCAAACGATCTGGAACAGTGTCTCCCCATCCTGCAAGCGCATATGCCCGCCGAAGCCTTTCGCTCGCTCCGAACGACCAGCGCTCCCTCTTCCTTTCTCGAGGTTGCCCGCTCGTCCCCAAAGGTAGAGTTTTGATATCCAT
Source organism: Xylanibacillus composti (assembly GCF_018403685.1). Lineage (NCBI taxonomy): Bacteria > Bacillati > Bacillota > Bacilli > Caryophanales > Paenibacillaceae > Xylanibacillus > Xylanibacillus composti. The sequence continues at coordinate 4,912 of NZ_BOVK01000105.1, read as the reverse complement.
CGGCATCGCAGCGATTCAAGATTGCCCCTTGCCTACGCCATATACGCCGCTTTTGTAACCATTCGATGTCCTTCCCGCACTACGCCCCCGCCGATATGACCATCATCTGCATGCCGGCAGGGATGCCGAGACGGAAGATCAGTTTGACCTCCGTAAGCTTGGGCAGGCGGGGGACCAAGTTGGTTTCTTGTCAATTACATCGAGGCTCTGCAAGGATATCCCTTATAATGGGAAAGGGTTCCTGCGAACAGGATTGCAGTATATGCGGTGGACGCCTATAGCAATAGGTTTAACTCAAGTTATGTGGTAGAATATGGCTATCAGATTATTACATAAGTGAGTGTTGTTCATGATGTTCTACTCCTGCCAGCCTGCCGATCCGGCAGTGCGAACTTACGTCCAGACGATCTGGTATATCTCTCAGTCTGGCGGCGAGGCAGTCAAGATGAATCCTCGTATGATACCAGACGGCCGCTATCATATGGTGATCAATCTCGGCGATCCTCATCGATATGTGGATAAAAATGGAAATATTACCATCCCAAGACGCAGCCATATCAATGCGAAACAGACCGAATATGTGAAGATAGAGCGGTTCGGACATGTCGAGATCATGGGTATCGTGTTTAGACCGCATGGTTTCTATCCGTTCGTGCGCATGCCTGTCAGTGAACTGACCGGAGTAATCTGCAATATGGAGGATATCGTGAGCGAAAGCTTCGATCAGCTGGAAGAGCAGTTGGCTGGGATACCGTCTGTTCAGGGCAAATGTTTAGCTCTGGAACGTTGGTTGAAGGACCGGTTTCATCGGACAGCTTACTCATACACCGAATTAAGACGAGAGATTACATATGCAGCCGAATGGATGGTCAGGAGCAGCGGTGCGCTGCGTGTGCGTGAGTTGGCGGACAATCTTAATCTGCACGAACGAACACTGGAACGGCAGTTTAAAACTTACTTTGGTGTAACTCCGAAACAATATGCCAATGTGCAGCGAATACACGCTGTATTACGGCATATGCTTGCTAAGCCCGGACCGATGATCGATTATGCGGCTATTGGCGAGTTCTATGATCAGGCTCATTTTACCCGGGTGTTCAAGGACATGGTTGGCGTAACGCCTAAGGTTTATATGCATAATCGAGACCTTTTGTCGGATTTATACAATACATAATGAATGTGGAACGGATACAATAGCAACGAACTAGTAAAAGGAGTGATACTTAAATGCGAAGACTGGGACATGTTACGATGCTGGTCCATGATTATGATGAGGCGATCGACTTCTATGTGCACAAGGTTGGGTTTGAATTGTTGGCGGACAATGATTTCGGTGACGGGCAGAGATGGGTAACGGTTGCTCCCTCCAAGGATAGCGGCTCGGCGATCGTGTTCGTCAAGGCGGACACGGATGCTAAGCGCGCCAGGATCGGAAGTCAGGCCGGAGAACATGTATTTGTCGTTGTGGAAACTGAGGATTGCCTGGGTGACTACGCACGAATGAAGGGACTTGGGGTTAAGTTCGCTGGAGAACCCGTACATGTGCCATGGGGAATCGAGGTCGTTTTCGAAGATCTGTACGGGAACAAGCTAGATTTATTGCAACCGAGCTTATAGTTCCTGACTGCATAGGAAACCGTTTATGAAGGAGAAAAACACCTCCAGGAGCATGTACTCATGTCGGAGGACATGAAGATGCGATGGAGGTGTTTTTTATTGAATCTTGCAAGGAGTTACTTGAAATAGTAAGTGGTCAAAGGAACGAATCGTGAGTTGCCGTCATTTGCGTTGCCGTGTGCAAATAGCGATTCGACGCCGCCGATGTCAACCTCTAACTTAGTCTGATGAACTTGATTCGTCGAAATATCGGAGAAATAGAGAGTTAATGCGCGTGGTCCGATTTTTCTCGTTCTCTGTTGTCACCGCCACCAAGTTGGACAGCGACAAGACCCGCAATTACGAGTAACACGCCTATCATCTGAGTACCTGTCAATGGATCGTTCAGGAACGTCACTCCGATAAGTGCGACCGAGAGGACGCCGATTCCCGCCCAAACCGCATAGCCAAACCCGATGTTCATCCCGCGCTTAAGACTCAATGAAAACATGATATAAGACGACACGGCAAAAAAGATCGTGATAATAGTTGGAACGAGCACCGTAAAACGATCCGTAAAGCGTGTGGTTACGGCCGCAGTCGTTTCCAAAAAAATAGCGACAAAAAGATATAAGTATGCCATATCGAAATCCTTTCGTTAGAGAGGGTTCATATAAAGCGGCAGAAAACATGAATAACTATCTCAAAGTCTGCTACATGTGTGCACCGAGCTCTAAAGCGGCAACTCCTCCAATAATACAGCCAATTCCGATCAGCTGAACCTTTGTCAGCTTCTCTTTGAACCATATCGTGCCGATTGCCGCCACCAATATAACTCCTAGTCCTGCCCAAATCGCATATCCAACGCCGATATTCATCCCAGATTGAAGACTTGCTGCGAAGAAATAATAAGAAGCGACAATGGCTGCGGTGACGATGATGCTCGGAAGCCATTTTCTGAAACCTTCAGAATATGTGCTGGAGACCGCGCCGATCACTTCACAAAAAATAGCAAGCATCAGAAAAAGATAGGCCATGTCCGTTGCCTCCTTTCCTTGTGATAGTTCGAGTATACATGCAAATACATATCATGTATAATGATTATTTAGAATAAAAGCATCATTAATAGTGATGGAGGTTTCCTGTGGAGCTGAGAGACTTGAGAGTGTTTCAAGCGATTGCCGAGGAGGGAAGTATCTCACGTGCCGCTGATCGATTAGGGTATGTCCAGTCTAACGTAACCGCACGATTGCGCAGATTAGAGGAGGAATTAGGTGTCCTTCTATTTCATCGAGAACCCAAAGGGGTACGGATTACAGAGAAAGGGATGCTTTTTCGACAATATGCGGATTCTATCTTAAGAATGGCCGAGGAGTCGGTTCGTGTATTGAAAGACGACGGCACACCGTCCGGAATACTGCGAATCGGCGTCGTCGAAAGCGTTACATGTGGGAATTTCATCCGCCTGATCTCCAGGTATCAGCGGCAGTACGAGGATGTGTCGCTTCGGCTGGAAACGGGGAATACGGCGGAACTGCTGCAAAAGTTGAAAAACGCGGAATTCGACGCGGCATTGGTAACAGGTGAGCTGGCGGGTGCCAACCTGACGGTCGACTGGCTGTACACCGATGAACTGGTGCTGCTGTCCGGCAGTCCGTTGAGCGGAGGCGGGGCGGACCTTTTGAAACAAAGGTGGGTCGTCGCCCCCGCGGGATGTCCGTTCCGCGCCAGACTGGAGCAATGGCACAAAGACGAAGGCGTGACATTCCGCAGTTTTCTGGAGATTCGCTCGCTTGAAACGCTGCTGGGCAGTGTGAAGGCGGGGCTGGCGTGCACATTGCTGTCGCGGTCCGTATTAAGCGGCGCATATGAACAGTTGTATGTCCATCCGATCCCGGAGAAGTATCGGTATATCGAGACGGGACTGGTGCGGCGGCACGAATCGTTCACCAGTTCGTCTTACCGGGTGTTTGCCCGCTTGGTTCGGGAGGAGGGGGTGTGAACCCGCCGCGGGCGCCTCCTCCCGCTTGTTCATTTCCGTTTCTTCACCGGAATCCAGATCTCATGGTTTGCAGCGTGTCCCCTTACCATTTCAGGCGCCTCGGCCAGCTCGTAATTCGATGTTGGGAACCATTCGGTATATACCTGCTCCCATGTTGTCAACAAGGCTTCCGGCATTTCGCCTTCCACCTGAAACACCGCCCACAGTTGTCCGGGAATGTTCAGCCGGTCAAATGTTTCAGGACACGGTTTGGAAGTTGCTACGGCGATATAGTAGTCGATGTCGCCATTGTCATTGGTCAATGAAAGATGCAATGTTCCCGGAAATAAAGTGTTGTCATAAGGCTTAAGGCTCTCTTCGATCGCTTCAATCTGTTCCCACATGCGCGGGTGGAATGCTGCGTGGGCTGCCACCGTTTCCTTCTTGCCTACCACGGTAAAAGCTTCTTTCTCGACGATACGGTAATTCATCTCGGCATCTCCCTTGATCGAAATTTGGAAGGTTATTCGAGGATATGCCTTCAATGAAACGCCGGCGTTTCTGACCGAGCTGGGGGCTATGCCATGCAGTAATTGAAACGCCCGTGAAAATGCATCAGGAGAGTTGTAGCCATATTTAACGGCCGCATCAATGACCTTCATGTCATGTTCCAACAGATCAAAAGCCGCCAAGGTCAAACGTCTTCTTCGCACATATTCAGTCAAGGATACGCCGGCCAGAAACGAAAACATCCGTTTGAAATGGTGTTCGGAGAAGCAAGCAGCTCTGGCCGCCTCGGCGTAATCGATTTCTGCATCGAGATGGTCTTCGATGTAGCTGATGGCGGCGTTCATACGGTCAAGCACATCCACCGGAATAACCTCCCTTCACTAAGCAGCATAACATGAATATTCGCCCGTGATCCGATTATATCGGTCCAAATGTTGCAGGGTGACCGGGAGGCCGATGTTATGCACCGCTTTTTATGGATGGATAATGTTGATGTACGCGTTCTCTAGGGGATCAGGAACAAATTGATGATGATGTATTGAATAAACGTGAGCGCGACAGCGGCTTGATCTATTTTGCTGTGCAATTCCCCTGTGTAGAACAGGATATACTCCAGTGGAATGAGCAGCACGGCGAGTACAAGAAACGCCGTATTGACCCCGGTCCATTCAGGCCGTACCGGATGCTGCCGCAGCGCCTTCACAATCTGTGAAACGTAATTATTCATCTTTGCCAACTTTACCAATAGTATAATGTCCCATGGCTTCGCTCATGTTTAGTTCTCGCATTGAATCGTCGTCGTAACATTCGGGCGGTTCTGGATTT
>NZ_BOVK01000104.1 GCF_018403685.1 Xylanibacillus composti | reverse complement strand
GCTCGACTGCTGCAGCTCGCGGTAAGCAAGCGGACCGCTAGCGGTGAGCAGCGCGGGCCGGTCCGGCGGCGCCTGAGCGAGAAACTGCTCCAGGCGTACAGCCGATGCCTCTTCAGATTTCACAGCATCTGCCGATTGATCCGCTGAAAGGCGTGCCGCAAGATGATGTTCCGGAATCAGCGGCAGCACTTCCGCCTCCCATAGCGCAGGTTCCACTGCCAACCGTTCGATCAACTGTTGATAGGCTGCATTCATGTCATCGATCAATTCAGCCGGGAAGAACGATTCCATGACATCCAGCACGTAGAACAAAGCGCCGTCATGCAGCTCCCAAAATTGATGGTCCAGCATCACCTGGGACGTTTCCAGGCAGCTGTAATCCGGACGCTTGAAGCCTTCCATGAACAACCCGCTGCCGACGACGAAAGGAATCGGCGCCTTGCCGAATCCTTCGGATTGGCGATTGAAGGCTTGCAAGATTTGCATGCCTCCCCATTGGATGTGCCGCGCGTCCTGCAAGATTTGATCCTGCACGCGCTTGGCGCGGGCGGCGAACGTGTCCTTGGCCCTGAAATCAATTTCCAGCGGATAGACCGATGAGAAATTGCCGAGAATGTTCATCATGTCCGGGTGGATCGGCATTCTGCGCGACATCATATGACCGATCACGAAGTGGCGCTTGTTGCTCCAGGCAGACAACACTTCGGCATAAGCCGCGATCATCGCGTTGGATGTCGTAATTCCATTGCTCGCAGCCCGTTCCTTGAAAGCTTGCCAATGCCGCGCGCTGACGACGGTTTCCCTGCGGTGCAGCATAGAGCGGCAGCGTCGGTCCATGCCAGCCCTGACAGGCAGTTCCGGCGGACCCGGCAAGTGCGGCAGGCGCGCTTCCCAATAGCTCCGAGCGGCTTGCCCCTGTTCGGATTGCTCTAGTTCCGCCATCATAATCGCGGCATCCCGCAAGCTAAGCTCGGGCGGGTCGAGAACCAGCGAAGGATCTTCATAGAATCGATCCACTTCATGGAACAACGTATAGATGGATTGGCCGTCCCAGAAAAAATTGTTGTGATTATAATGAATGCGCGTGCGACTTTCTCCGTCTTCAATCCAATAGGAAAGCCGTATATCTATCCAAGGCCAACGGTCGAGCGGCAGCTCGGCGCGCTCCATCTCTGCGCGAACTTGCAGCATGCTTGCATGGGCATCCTCCGTGCGCTGCTGGCGCCAGTCATACACGCTGCAGCGAACCGGCTCCGGATTGCGCACGGCCAGCATAGTCCCATCCTGACGAACGACCGCAATTTCATCAGCATGGCGCTCCAATGCACGGTTCCAGGCTGCTTCATATCGGGCTGCATCCAGCTCGGGAACGTCCCGCTCTGAATAAAGGTGGGGTCGTACATGAAATTCCATGTACGGGTCATCTGCCATGAAGAAGCCAAGCTGCAGATCCGAGAGTGGAATCTCGTGCTTCTTGTAGCGGAGCTGCGTCGGCAAGCTTTGGCCCGATACTCTGCTGCCGGTTTGATCCGCTGAGGACGCCGCCTGCAAGCGGCTGTCCACCAGCCGGGCCAGCGATTCGATGGTTTGGTTTTCGAAAAATTCATGCATTTCAATAGCTGCCGGCAGCGCGAGATTGATTTCGCGCAGCAGCTGCGTTGCCTGCAGGGAATCGCCCCCCAAATCGAAGAACCGGTCCGTCACGGAAATCTCGCGTCCGTTCATGACGGTCGTCCACGCTTCATGCAACCGCTGCTCAATCGGATTTCTCGGCGCGAGGATCGTCTGCCGATCCCGCACGCTCGTTTCGACTTGCTCCGGAACTGACGGAAGCCGCTTGTAGTCGATTTTCCCGTTCGTCGTAACCGGCACCCGGTCAATCTGGATCATATGCTGCGGCACCATGTAAGCAGGCAGACGCGACTCAAGATATTGCTTGACGGCCTGCATGTCCAATTCATGCACAGTCGCGGGACCTTCTGCCGCGATGACATGGAAGCCGCAATAATCAAACACGCTGCCCGGGGAACGGGTAACGGCGACGTCCGCGAATCCGGCATCGCGCAAAACCTGCTCCCATTGTTCGGGAGCCAGCAAGCAGTGCTCCTGACGCAAATGAACGTCCCGGTAGCCGTCAAATCCTTGCTGCAGCCCCATGTGCAGATCGAACGAGCGGAAAAACCGGGTTTCCTCTATGAGCAGAAGCTTGCCTCCTGGGCGAAGCAGGGAAATCAAATGGTCCAGCGCAAGCCCGATATCCTCCACATCGTGCAGCATGCTCGAGGCGATAATGCAGTCGAAGCTGTGCCGTTCAAGCCCTTGAAAATCCGGCCGGATATCCAGGTTGAATTGCTGGAATGACATGGAGCCGCTGTACGATTGAAACAGTTGCGCTGCCCGCTGCAAAAAGTAATCGGAAATATCAGTGAATACGTAATGGTGCGGAATGGATTGCAGGACGGGCAGGATGTGCTGGGTGGCGGAACCGAGGCCAGCGCCGACTTCGAGCAAGCGTACAGGCTTCCCGCCCTGCCGGGATTCCAATTCTCCGATCCACTGGTCCAGCGTGGTGTGCAGCAGCGCATGGCTGTCCGGGAAGAAAGCCTGGTACACCCTGGCCGTAGCGTCCGACGTGTAGATCTCTGCGGAATGCACGCTTTCTGTGAGAACATCCGGCAGCTGCCGAATGGTCCCCGTGAACCACTCCGCATCTTCTTTGGTGAAGCCGATCTCTTGTTCCAGCTGCATGCTCACTTGGCTGGACAGAGAATCGAAATCATAGGAAGGCAGTGCGCTTGTCAGCTCAATTCGACCCTTCCCTGCCGATTTGGCGACGCCCTCTTCGATCAGCACGTTCCAGGCGCGCAGCAGCCAGCGTTCGTAGCGATCCGCTACTCCTGCCGCTTTCATCCGTTCTACCGACAGAAGCTCGCCCGGCGCGCCCGTTGCCCCCAATAGGCGAAGGGCCCTGACCATAGCGGCCACATAATACGTATCGAGCAATGACCATGCCTGAATGAAGCCATCGTTCAGCTGTTTGGCTTCGGTCTTGCCTGCAGCCTGATCCAGCAGCGCTCGCAAAGGCTGCGACCCGTCAGATGCCCCTGGATTGTCAACACTAGTCGAATGACCCAGAGTTGCCAGTCTGTCTCCATGAACGGATAGATACGCAGCCAATTGCCGGTTTTCCGGCTTGTCTCCCACCGGCTGCACAACGGCCTCTTGAATTTCCGGGTGCTGGCGAAGCACGGCAGCGATCTCTCCGAGCTCGACCCGATGTCCGCGAATCTTAACCTGAGTATCATCCCTGCCGACGAACATGATATTGCCGTCAGGCGTATAATAGCCCAAATCTCCGGTATCGTAGAGACGCTCGCCGGTGCTTGGATCCGTTACAAAGCGGGCAGCCGTTTTTTCAGCGTCCTTCCAATAACCCATAGCCAGTCCGATGCCGCCAATATAGATGCGTCCTGTCACATAATCCGGACACGGCCGGAACGCCTCGTCGAGCACCCACATCGTCTGATTGGGCAGCGGCTTTCCGTATGGAATGGGAGCGTTACTGGCATTGTCGAAGGCCACGGGATGATAAATCGACCAGATGGACGCCTCGGTCGCGCCGCCCAGACTGACCACTTGGGCGGCGGCACATTTCATGCGAATGCGGTCCGGCAGATCTGGCGGTATCCAGTCGCCGCTGAGCAGTACGGTTCGCAGACTCTCCATCTCCGATTCACCGGGCAGATAACTGTCCATGACCATTCGCATCAATTGGGGAGCAGAATTCCACAGGGTTACGCCATGCTCCCGAATCAGCTGCTTCCAGTGATTGGGGTCTTGTCCTTTTGCATAGTCCGGCATAACCATGGTCCCGCCTGCTTCGAGCAAGCCGAATATGTCGTAGACCGACAAGTCGAAGCTTAAGGAGGACACTGCCAAAACCCGATCTCCTGCGCTCACGCCAAAAAGTTGATTGATATGAAAATTCGTATTTTGCGCGCCCCGGTGGCTGATCATGACGCCTTTTGGCACACCGGTTGTGCCGGAAGTAAAAATGACGTAGGCGAGGCTGTCCAAATGGGCATTCGCTTCGATCTTGGCGGGCATTGGGAGCCCGGACAGCGTCTCCTCGCTGATTGCCAGCATATGACGCGGATTATCGCCCTGCCCAACTTCATCCTCATACACGGGCTGTGTCAGAATGTGCCGGACTTCACCGATCCGCAGCAAGTCCTGCCTTCGCTTGTCAGGCAATTGAATATCAACCGGCATATAGGCGGCGCCTGCCATCAGGATGCCAAGGACGGCTGTCACCTGCTCCCAGCCCTTGTGCATCATGACGGCTACCGGTTCACCAGGCCGTATCCCTTGCTCCTGCAGCCAATGGGCCACGCGCGCGCTGTCAGCGTACAGGTCGCCGTACGTAATCGTGCGGGATGGGGACAAGATCGCCTTGGCTTCAGGCTGTCTGGCTGCATGCTCCAGAAAACCGCTGTGCAGCAGCCTGGCTTTATAGACAGTCTTAGTATCATTGACATCCTTTCGTCTTGTTTGTAGAACAGGCGGGAGTTCAGGGAGTGAGCGGGAATTCCAGCTCTCGGGCTGATCAGCCAAGCGAAGCAGCTGCTCGCGGAACGACTCCAGCATATGGTCGAGCATCCCGGCCTCGAATACGGCTTCCACCGCATCCCAGTTGACAACCAGATCGCCGTTCACTTCCATCACCTGGTGGTCAAGCCACACCTGCGGTGTTTGGCTGACTCCGTAAACCATCGGCCCGAATCGCTCGAGGCATCCAGCGTCATCCCCGTTTTCACTGAATACCAAACCGCTAGTGAATACATACGGCATCGTAGCTTTCATTGCCTCGCCATACCGGCGGTTCCATTCGCGCAATACCTCGACGCCGCTCCATTCGCGATGGTCAAGATCGGCGAGGAACTGCTTCTGAATCTGCCTGGCCCTGTCCAGAAAGCTCTGCGTCTCGGGACGATAGTCGATTTCGAGCAAAATGAGCGAAGTGAAGTCGCCAACCAGACGGAACACATCCGGATGCAAAGGCAAGCGGTTGAACAAGGTCATATTGATGGTAAAATGCTTCGTGCGGCTCCATTGCGCCAGCACGTCGGCATAGACAGTGAGAAGCAAGCTGGACGGCGTCAGCCCCTCCTCGCCGGCCTTGGCCTTCAACTGGCTCCAGGTTGCGCGGTCCAGCGTTAATCTGCGCCGGCGAAATGCCGACTGTTCCTGGACGCTAACCGCTTGGCGGACAGGCAGCTCGGGCGGCCCCGGCAGCGCATCTATCCGCTCCATCCAGTACTCACTTGCTTGGCGATGCGCATCCGAGTCGGCCATCTCCCGTTCTCCGCGCACGTAATCGCGATAAGAAAGCTGAATCTCGGGCAGGCTGTTGACTGGCTGCTCATATAGCTGATGCCATTCCTTGAACAGCATGAACATGCTCCAGCCGTCCATGATCAGAAAGTCCAGGCTGACATGAATTCGCACCTGCTCATGAGGCAGCAGCGAGGCGCGCACTTCGAACAGCGGCCAACGGTCGGCAGGGATGACTTGGTGCGACATGGCCTTGCGAACCTGCTCAATCGCCAGCGCTTGCTGTTCTTCATTCGCCTCCCGCAAATCTTGCATCTTAATCTCATAATAGGGAACTTCGCGGAGGATTCGCTGCATGCCATTCTGATCGATTACGGCGCGAAGCATGTCATGCCTGTCGATCAGCCGGCAGAAAGCATCATTCCATCTTCTCAGATCAAGCCGCTCGGCTTGCAATTCAAAGTAAAAATGGGTCGACACATTGCCATATTCGGCGGTTTGATTGCGTCCAAGCCAGTAAGCGTGCTGGATGTCCGTCAAGGGAAACGGCTCATATTTGCCAGCAAGATCCGGTTCGATAGCAGGGAACTGCCGATCTGTCGCAGAAGAATAACCCGATTTCAAATAAGCCAGAATCGCAGATTTGTGCGTTTGGAGTCCTTCCCGCAGCTCTGCTGTCAGCGCCCCCTGCGGCGCGGAAATTTTCAGCTCATCGCCCTCTGCTCGCATGCGTATTCCCGCTTGGCGGGCTTTCAGTAATAGGTTTTCCATCTCTCCCACTCCTCGGATTCATATATTTTTTATTCCGAGACAATCCGCCAGCCATTCGTTAGTCCGTAACGCAACCTGTGCAGCAGTCTGCCCTTCAAGCAATGTGT
>NZ_BOVK01000103.1 GCF_018403685.1 Xylanibacillus composti | reverse complement strand
GAATTAGGGGGTCTGACCGGTAACGGAACCAGGAGACGTTATTCGGCCCAAATACCCGTCAAAAAAGTTCTAACGGAACTCATAGACGCTATTTGGCCCAACGGAGGCCAATTAGCCCAGGTTTCTCAGCAATAAGGTCCGTCCGTTCCGTTAGAGCGAGAACCTGCCCTCAAATAGGCAAATAGCGGCTGTCCGTTCCGTAAGAGTGCCTATTGTGCATCGGATGCCTCGATCACCCCAGCCTAAGCTGCTCAATCTCAAGCGTTGCCATCACATGCATACCGACGCTTACCCGTCTTAAGCTATACCCGGTTGGATTCATCGCGTGCGCGGGTGTGGCGTCTCCTGCTCCAAGACAGCGCTTCCCCATCGCGTACTAAGGGCGGCTTTGCCCGCCTGTACGCACGTGTCCCCCATCTACTCCCACAAGCCATAAGTCTGTCTCCCCAAAATAGAACGTGCCCGTTCCGAAAAAAACCGTTGCGGTATAGCATGACTTACGGGCAGATGTGCTACAATGAGGAATTAGATAGAGCTAGGGGGAGTGCGACAATGGAGCGAAAGGCCATGCTGGATCTGGCACGAAAGCTGAGTCAAATTCTGCAAACACAGGTGGACGTTGCTGAGATCAAGGAGTCAGAATGGCAGGCTCTGGTTGGAAACGGCCATTCGGGGAGCGGACAGCTGGAGACGAGCCAGTTGGCGGCGGGGCAAATGGACGCAAATTTGTTAGCGCATTCAGAAGCTGACCTCGAGTCAGAGAGCGCCATGGCGAAGCGCGTCAAGCCGGATAAGCCGCTCAAGCGCAGGCCAGCAGCAGAAGCGGAACCAGCGATCCAGCAAGTATCCGTCGTTCAGGCTGACAGATCGAGCATTTCGGTGCGGGATCGACTCTACATGAAGTTGGGCGAAGAGAAGCAGACGGTCCATGTCCTTAGCCTGGATGACACGCTGCTCACGCCAGCTGAGCGCCAATTGGTGATGCTGCTTGCGGAACAGTACATGGACAAGAGCCCGTCCCCTGCGGCTGTGCTTCCAGAGGATGAGCGTTTTGCCGGCATGATTAGCGAATGGCTGCAGGATCATGCTGTCACGGGCCAGTCTTACGAGCTGCCCGAACCGCTTCAGGTGTATCCATCGATGTACAACGAGAAGGTTCCGTTCCTGCTGGTGGGCGAGTCGGCGGACGATGCGGATTATCGAGAGTGGAAAAAGCTCTTGGAGACGTATTTCGAAAGCGATGTGATCCTGGTTCCGCTGCAGGAGAAGGAATGGTTGATTCTGGCGGACAATGCCGTCCTGACAGATGGAGAAGAGGAACAGCAGAGCGAAGAGAATGCCGCAGAACAGCTGCTGACGGATCTGGCACTGGGCTTGCACGAAATGGTTGGCGAGTGGGTGGGCGAATCGCATATCTCTGTCCATCATCCTATTGTTCCTGCCAAAACATTGCCTGCTGTACAGCTGCTGCTGCGCGAGGCTATTACGCTGGGCAGAACGTATCATATGACACGTAACGTACACTTGCCTTGGAAGCTCCACATGGAGAAACTGCTGAATGGCGTCCCCGCCGCGGAAAAACGTACATTTTACGAGCAAGTGCTCAGAGGGTTTGAGCATCAGATGGACAGTGAAATGCTGGGTACGCTGGAGCTGTTTTTCGAAATGGACTGCAACGTCAGCGAAACAGCGAAGCGGCTGTATATTCACCGCAATACACTGCTGTACCGCTTGGATAAGTTCAAGCAGGAGACGGGACTGGATGTCAGAAATTTCAGCGATGCTATGCTCGTGAAGACGGCGTTGCTATTGTACAAAGTGACGAAAAGAAAGTGATTTTTTTGTAAGGATTGTGCATAGTCATCAGGCGTGTACTGCGATAAGATAAGGGTAACAAAACTGAAGGGGGAACTATCCATGGCAGGTTTGCGCCTAGAGCACATTTACAAACGTTACCCGGGAGTAGAAGAACCGTCCGTTAAAGACTTTAACCTAGATATTCAAGACAAGGAATTTCTCGTATTGGTCGGTCCTTCCGGCTGCGGTAAATCGACGACACTTCGGATGATTGCTGGTCTGGAGGAAATTACAGAAGGCAATCTGTACATCGGCGACCGTCTTGTGAATGATGTGGCGCCGAAAGACCGCGACATCGCGATGGTTTTCCAATCGTATGCCCTTTATCCGCACATGAACGTATACCAAAACATGGCTTTTGGTTTGAAGCTGCGCAAGTTCAAGAAAGACGAAATCGAAAAGCGTGTCCGTGAAGCAGCGAAAATTCTCGATATCGAGCATTTGCTGGATCGTAAGCCGAAGGCCCTGTCCGGCGGTCAGCGTCAGCGTGTTGCCCTCGGTCGTGCGATTGTCCGCGAACCGCAAGTGTTCCTGATGGACGAACCGCTCTCCAACTTGGATGCGAAGCTGCGCGTACAGATGCGCGCGGAAATCAGCAAGCTGGCGAAGCGTCTGGAAACTACAGTTGTATACGTAACGCATGACCAGACAGAGGCCATGACGATGGGTGACCGGATTGTCATCATGAGCGATGGTATTGTTCAGCAGGCAGCTTCTCCGGAAGAAGTATACAACCGTCCGGTGAACGTGTTCGTAGCTGGATTCATCGGTTCTCCGGCCATGAACTTCATGAACGGCAAGCTGGTAGACGCTAACGGCGAGCTCCGCTTCCAAACGAAGAATGTAGACGTAGTCATTCCAGAAGGCAAGGCGAAGACACTTCGCGAGATGGGCTATGCCGGCAAGGACGTCATCTTTGGCATTCGTCCGGAGGACATCCACCAGGAGCCTGTATTCCTGGAAGCATCGCCGAACAGCATTGTCAACGCGCACATTGAAGTTGCCGAGAACCTGGGTCATGAAATGTACCTGTACTTGGCAGGTCTTGGCGAATCCTCCATCATTGCACGGATCGATGGTCGTGCCGGCGTGAAGGAAGGCGCAAACATCAAGCTTGCTTTCGATATGAACAAAGCACATGTATTTGATAAAGAAACAGAAAGAAACTTGTTCTTCGGTTAAGAACAAGGTTGAGAAAGGGGCTGGCTTAGGCTGGCCTCTTTTTTTTGTGAATGATCGGTGCGGGAACGTTCGGAATTGGGAATGACGAAGGAGTCTGGTCATAAGCAATTGCGTAATCGAAGCAGACAAGGGTAGCCAAGGCAAAGCTGGCAATTAGCAGGGAAATTCGTGCGGCTTGCAGGGTTTGCCCACATAATCTTTATTTGATTTTGCACGATAATTCCATTACGATGGAAGAAATTAAGCCGCGATGACGGCAGAACGACGGTCAAAAGGAGCAGCGTAATATGCCGAAAAAAGTGAAAGTGGCAGATTTGGTTCGCAAATTCAGCCTGGAAGTGGTTAGCGGGGATGAGGGAGTGAAGCGCAAAATCACAGTCGCGGATTTATATCGGCCGGGCTTGGAGATGGCGGGGTACTTCGCCTATCATCCGAAGGAACGGATTCAAATACTCGGGAAAACCGAATTAACTTTTTTTGAACAATTATCGGAAAAGGACCGCAAGGACCGAATGAGCCGCTTGTGTGCGGATGTCACTCCTTGCATAGTTGTTTCGCGCGGACTAAACGTGCCCGATGAGTTAGCGGAGATTTCGGAAGAACGGGGCGTGCCGGTGCTGCGCAGTTCGGTTTCGACCACGATTCTGGCCAGCCGGCTTACTGGCTATCTGGAGACGATGCTGGCGCCAACGACAACCATTCACGGTGTTCTTGTGGATGTGTATGGCGTAGGCATGCTGATTACCGGCAGCAGCGGGATTGGCAAGAGCGAAACCGCCCTGGAGCTGGTGAAGCGGGGACATCGCTTGATCGCGGATGACGCCGTAGAGATTCGCCAAACGACGGACAATGTCTTGTATGGCAACGCGCCGGAGCTGATTCGGCACCTGTTGGAAATTCGCGGGGTAGGCATTATTAATGTCATGACTTTATTCGGGGCAGGCGCTGTACGCAACGAAAAGAAAATCACGCTGGTCTGCAAGCTGGAGACATGGCAGCAGGACAAACAATATGACAGGCTCGGACTGGATGAGGAAACGACACGCATTATCGAAACGGATTTGCCGCTCGTGACCATTCCGGTGCGGCCGGGCCGGAACCTGGCGGTCATTATTGAAGTAGCGGCCATGAATTTTAGGCTGAAGCGCATGGGATACAATGCTGCACAGCAGTTTACCAATCGATTGACGGAAACCATCGGCGACGACATGGATGATTCCGACTAATCGAGAAAAAAGAGGGGCGTGTTTATGTTTTTGCTGGATAATGTGGCGTTTTATTTAGGCCCTCTGCCAATTTATTGGTATGGGATTATACTGGGATCGGGTGCGCTTGTGGGGCTGCTGCTCGCCATTCGGGAAGGCAAGCGCTTTGGCATCCCTTCTGATTTCTTTATGGACTTGCTGTTGATTGGCGTCCCTTCGGCTATTGTAGGGGCCAGACTTTATTACGTGATCTTCACTTGGGACGAGTACAGAGACAACTGGCTGAGTATCTTCGCGATTCGGGAAGGCGGCATTGCGATTCACGGCGCCTTGATTGGAGCGGTATTGGCCGCCATTTGGTACACGCGGCGCAAGGGCTACAATTTCTGGCGAATTGCGGACATTTGTGCACCGTCGCTCATTGCCGGCCAAATTATTGGCAGATGGGGCAATTTCATGAATCAGGAAGCGCACGGGGGGCCAGTCGATCCATCATTTTTGCGGGATACGCTGCACATCCCCAATTTCATCGTCAATCATATGAACATCAATGGTGTTACCTATCACCCTACCTTCTTATATGAATCTTTATGGAATATCGCGGGGATCCTCTTGCTGTTCGTGCTGCGCAGACAGCGTTTTATGCGTGCGGGCGAATTGTTCATGACCTATTTCGTCTGGTATTCCATCGGCCGCTTCTTCGTGGAGGGACTTCGTACAGATAGCTTGGCGTTCAACGGTCCAGGTTGGCTGGAGGCGATGCTGAACGGCATGTGGGCTCCGATGTCCTGGATTTTCGGGGAGGCGGGAGCCATTCCTGGCGACGCGAATATCCGCGCTGCGCAGCTGATCGGTGTCTTGATCATCTTGGCCGCCATTGTTCTGGTCGTGACGCGGCGCATGTTGGGTTTGGCCCATCAGCGTTACGTGGATCCGATTCAGAAGGAAGGCTATATTTCAAGCTAATGCAGGCCGAGATGCAGCTAGTAAAAAAAGAAAAGACAGCCAGAAAGGATTTGCAGCCATGGGCAGAACCGTGTTATTTGATCTGGACGGCACGATTTTGGATACGAACGAACTTATCATTGAGTCGTTCCAGCATGTATTTCGCGAGCATATGTCCAAGGAGATTGCCAGGGAGGCGCTCATTCAGCAGATGGGCAGGCCGCTTGATGCGCAGCTCCGCTTTTTTTCCGGGCGAACGGAGGCCGAAGAGGTCGATGATTTGCGTCAGGCCTACCGCACGTATAATGTAAGCCGCCATGACGAACTGGTCACAGCCTTTCCGCATACCCGTGAAGTATTGGACAGGCTGAAGCGGGAAGGCGTACGGCTCGGAGTCGTGACCTCGAAGGTGCGCATGACGACAGAACGCGGGTTGCGTCATTGCGGGCTGTATGAGTTCATGGAAGCGATTGTGACAGTCGAGGACGTGGTCATGCCGAAGCCGCATCCGGAAGCGGTTCAGAAGGCGATGCAGGCCTTGGACGCGGAGGCGGGCCAAACATGGATGGTTGGCGATAGTCCATACGATGTGGAAGCTGCCAAGCTAGCTGGGGTACAAGCGATTGGCGTAGGCTGGTCCTTGAAAGGAACAGAAGTGTTGCGGGCAGCTGGAGCCGATTTCCTGATTAATGACATGCGCGAGCTTTATACATGCGTGCTGGATACTGAGAGGAACGGGCAATCTTAAGGAAAGAGGGAGTCGGGTTGCGCAGAACGGAACGCTATCCGGTAGAAGGGCCGAACGCGTTGTGGCAAATTTACCGTACTGTGAGCAAGTGGAAGGGCGTCAAAAACTTTATCTGCATTCAAGCGGCACGCTACTGCCCGTCGCTGCCAGTGAAAAACTGGATTTATCGCCGCTTGCTCGGCATGGAAGTCGGGAAGGAATCCGCCTTCGCCCTGATGGTGATGGTGGATGTATTTTTTCCGGAAAAAATCCATATTGGCGAGAATACGATAATTGGATACAACTCAACCATATTGGCGCATGAATACTTGACGAAGGAATATCGCCTGGGCGAAGTCCATATCGGCTCGCATGTGATGATCGGCGCCAATACGACAATCTTGCCGGGCGTGACAATCGGGGATCATGCGGTCATTGGGGCTGGCTCCGTCGTACATAAGGATGTAGAGCCGTATACGTTTGCGGCAGGCAACCCGCTGCAGGTGATCCGAAAGCTGGATAGGCCATCGGATGAGTCTGCCGGGAGCCAGCAGGAGCAGGGGTGAAGTGCGGACCGTGTGTGGAGATGCGCCGTATTAACGAAACGGGCGTCTGATGCTCTGTCAGCGTTTTTTTGGAGTATCTGTGTGTGAACAGGCGAAACTTGTACGAAGAATCGTACAAAATGGCTAGCTGGACACAGCGGTTTGGAGATTTTGTACGAAAAGTCATACAAATGAAACATCCGTACCAGGAAGCGTCTCATCTTTGTTCGAAATATCGTTCAAAAGCAGTTGATTATACCATATTAGACTGATTTTGTGTGAAAAATCGTACAAGTAGGCAGAGGGCCTAACGGTCCAGATGAAATAGGCACGTCCCTCATGGCGTTCCTTATAGCTCAAGTCAGGCATGCCCGGTCTAACCTTGCTTATCGGCCTTGCTGCAATGGTAAGATTGTTGTACACGCCCCAATATGTCCGACTAGCTGCCACTACGACAGCTGAAAGCGAACGGTGGCAAGCGATTCGCTTCACTCATTCGAGTCGGATGCTTCGCAAACTCCCTAGCTGGATTCGTGCGGACCTGACTTAAGGGACAAGCGATCGCGTGTGTCAATAGTCTGTGAAAATGTCACCTTAACTTTTCTAAGAAAATGTCACTTTCAGTGTGGATCGAGGCCGTCTAAAAAGAGGCCTCGAAATAGC
>NZ_BOVK01000102.1 GCF_018403685.1 Xylanibacillus composti | reverse complement strand
AGTGGCATACTTGTTTCTAAGATCAAGCGATGAAGAAAACCATCCATGAGTAAACCAGAAAAGCAAAAAGGGGGAGGGGGAAGTTCAAATTCATGGCGTGCCTGTGGCACGTAAAGCAAGGTGTATTGGTTGGCCATAGAAGCAAATCCCGGAACAAGCTTCGCCGCTAGATAAGGTACGGCGGTAATGGTTTAGGGCGTGGTGTTGCTCGGTCGCAAGGCGGAGCCGCTACCCACGCCCCAAAGCACCAGAATGATCCTAATTCTTGCCGTTGGCATGTACTTGGATCATTCGGAAGAGACGAGACGCGAGGCGTCCTGCAAGCTGCCAGACAAATACGGCAGCGCTATTGGCTTACCCGCCTGCGGCGGTAGGTTTTATGGCGTTGGTTCGCTCGGTCGCGAAGCGCAGCGGCTTACAACGCCAAAAAGCTTACGAATGATCCATATCTTTGTCGTAGACATACACCGGGATCATTCTTGTTTTAATCGCGCTTCACAGCCAGAAACGCGCAAAAAAAGCTATTCTCGGTTGTTTTTTTATCAAACAGAATCACCAAAAAAAGAACGGCTTGCCCACTGTTGATCTAAACTAGTGGACAAACCGTTTCTCTATGCCTATAGACTTACAAAACTCATTTATGATCCTTTAATTTCGTTTCAGGCCTCTTCTCAACATTATTATGCCGTATAGCATGATAAATACTAGTATGACAAACAGCTCATTTGAAAAGCCATACTGAAAAATCCAATATAGCCCCCCTGCTATGTTACCAAGTATAAGCATCGGGAAGAGCCATGTCTTCTCATGCCCCAGAACAAAGTAATTCACTATTAGCAAAACATTCAAAATCAGCATGATTAAAATAAATTCCATCTCAGACATACACCTCTGTTTACTCAATTAATAGCAATTCTTCTCTCAATTGCTCAAGAGCATCCCCATCCCAAATGTACTTAGTACCATATTTCCCTGCATTTTTACTTTCCGTTATTTTTCCATCTGCTAAAAATTCTTTAATTCTAAGTTCTGCGTGAAGATACTTTGCAAGCAACTGCTCTTTGCTACTCGAAGCCATATAGTCTTTTGCGAAGAAATTCCCAGAGATGTTATAGCCATCAATGATCTCATCAACTGTCGTATCGTAGTTATAGGTGTCCAAGAAATTCTTTGCATTTAATCCTGCGCTTAACCACCATACAAATTTCCCCGAAAACTTTAATACTCGCTTCCCATAATATTCATTGGGGACCTCATAATTAACAGTGTATTGATATAGGTCCATTCCAGAGTTAGTTAGAATATCCGTTGCTTTTGTAAAGAGATTGCTGTTAATCGGTTCAATATTAGCCAAACTATCCATTCCACTGTTTATCCAAGAACCAACCCAAGGAATTACACCAAAAGTGTCATGCCCATGATCCACAAATTTATCAGTGAAAAAGATCGAGTAAATTCCCTTGTCTTCCGATGACAAATTGATATACGGTTTGTGCCCACTTGGGTCTGTATACAGCAATGGATTGTTGTATACGTAAGTGTAGAGGTTCAAGCTCAGTGGATTTGTCAGCTCACCCTCATAACTATCTTCATTAATAAACC
>NZ_BOVK01000101.1 GCF_018403685.1 Xylanibacillus composti | reverse complement strand
CATATCGGGCGTTTGAGTCATTGTAGCGGTCACAGATGTCCGTTAGAAATTCAGCCGTCTGGGTTTCGTCTCTGGGTTTCGTCTCTGGGTTTCGTCACCCTTCCTGCTCCCGCCCGCCACTCTTTCTCCCCGTCTCCCGCTGTTTTTTTGGCAGATAAGCGGTTAAGTTTAAGCAGCAACGTTTCTTTCTACATGCGCCGGGCAGCTAACTTCTTGATCCGCCACTCCAATTCGGAAAAGGAGAACGGCTTCGTCACATAATCGGAGGCGCCCAGTTCAAAGGCGCGGTCCATGCTTTTCGGCAGCTGCTTGTCTGTGAGCACGATCACCTCACTGGAGTAGTCCCGGTTGATTTTATCAATCAACTGGAAGCCATCCACAATCGGCAGATTCAATTCCGTGATGACCAAATTCGGCATGGTTTGCTCGAATTTCTCCAGCGCTTCGCTCCCGTCTTGCGCTTCCTCCACCTTGTAACCGTTCATCTCCAGCCGAAGCTTGACGAACTCTCTGCTCACTTCGTCCGGATCGGCAATCAGAATAGAAGTAATCCCTTGCCGGATGCCCCGGTTCATGAATAGATGGATATCTCTGCTCTCTCCTTGCGCTTGCAGTGCCGTCTGGAGCAGCTGCGCCAGCGACTGTTCGGTCAGCTCCCCGCTCTCCGGGAAGCTGGCGACAACGATCTGCCCTTCGAGCAAGCTCTGGCGCTCCACAAATTCTTTGAGCATGAGCGACGCA
Source organism: Xylanibacillus composti (assembly GCF_018403685.1). Taxonomy (NCBI): domain Bacteria; kingdom Bacillati; phylum Bacillota; class Bacilli; order Caryophanales; family Paenibacillaceae; genus Xylanibacillus; species Xylanibacillus composti. Next base: position 19,810 of record NZ_BOVK01000101.1, on the reverse strand, counting down.
TAATGGGTGCCGATCAGCTTCTCCCCGGTCAGCACCACGCCGAGCAGGCCGTTCGGAACCAGGTGAAAGATTTCCATTGGAAATTTCGGCTCGAAGCCGCCCATATGACCTTGCAATTGTTCCATGGCCTTCTGGTTGAACGATGCGCATGGAGCCAGAATAACCCCGCACGAGGCGCCTGCTTCATAGGAAGCTTGGACACGCTGGGCCAATTGCGAGATGGCTTCCTGAATCGGATCGTGAACTAATACCGCCATATTCTCCACTCCTCTTTGTTTATGTTAATCCAGTCTATATATGTTGAAGGTCGGGTAAGGCAGTCGTGTGAAATGCGGGGCCCGAAAGCAGTCTTCGAGTCTCTAGAATCATTTCACACTTTTGCCTACTTCTCGCCTATTTATTGAAATTGGTTCGGACCATTGTGCCCCATGAGTTGTTGTTGCGCAGGAATTGGACATGGCCGCTTAGCCTCCACCATACGCCGATCTGGCGATAGCCTGCGAACATCAAGAAGGAATACAGGATAGTTTTGTTCAAATCGCTGAGCTTCGGATACCGGCCGAAGGCGGTCTCTTCAATGTACAAGGCCCCCAGGCTCAAGGTGAAACAGGAAAACAAATTCACCAGAGCAAAGACTAGCACGGTAGTCCAATCCGTCATGTTCAGCATCCAGTACCCCAATATGGCCAACATGCCGCCCAGACGGAAATACGGATTCAGCGTCTCGAACACGATGTTATAAGGAAGCGTCAGCAGCCCAAAAATTTTGTATTTCGGACGCATCACCATATGGATGCCTTCCTCAATCATGTTCTTCAGATTTCCCCGCCCCCAGCGCTTGCGCTGGCTGCTCAAAATCCGGTACGATTCAGGGGCTTGCGTCCAGCAGACGGCATCCGGGCAGAAGGCTACCCGATAAGGGATGTCATTCTCCAGGCAGTAGCGGTGAAGCTTGATGACAATGTTCATGTCTTCGCCGGGATAGCCCCCTCTGTACCCGCCGACCGCAATGACCTTGTCCTTCTGGAACACCCCGAATGCCCCCGATATGATGATGAGGCCATTGACGGAGCTCCAGCCGATCCTTCCGCCCAAGAAGGCTTTCAAGTATTCCACATGCTGCAGCGCCGGCAGCAGCTTGCGGGGAAATTTGACATCCTTGACGATCCCGTCTTCCACGGTGCAGCTGTTCACGATGCGGACGTTGCCGCCGACGGCAACAGTTTCCTCGGGATTTTCCATATATACCCGGGCAATTCTCGTTAACGCGTCCTTTTCCAATAAAGAGTCTGCATCTATAGTAGAGATAAGGTCATAATGGGAGAGATTGATGCCGGCATTCAGAGAATCGGCCTTTCCCCCATTCTCCTTATCGATTAAATAGAGATTCGGATATTCGGGGTTATGATAGACCCCTCTGATCTTCCCTGTCTGTATGCTGCTAGAAAGCACAGGATGAGTGAGCTCCAGCCTAAATTCATCGATCATGCGCTGCAGCGTATGATCCTGCGAGCCGTCATTGACGACGATCACCTCATACTCCGCATAATGGAGCGCAAGCAGCGATCTGACATTTTCGATTATCGTCACTTCCTCGTTATAAGCCGGGACTAAGATGGACACCGGCGGAGCATGGCCGGACAGCTTATGAATCCGGTTGTACCGGATGCCCCGCTTGATCGAAGCAATATGACGGATCGAAAACCCGAATATGAGATAAAGCAGCAGCGTAACGAATATGACATAATAAATGGCCGTGTAGCTGTAAAACAACAAGAACTCTCTTAGTGCCCCAAGCAATGTATCCGTGACCGCCTCATAATCAAAAGTCCACATTGGCGCGCAACCCTCCTATACCACCCGATACATTCGCGCATTTTGGCGAAACGCTTTGTCATAGGTGTACATCAGCGTGTTATATTGCGTAAGCTTGTTCAAATTGTGAAGCTGCATGGACAGCTGCCGCAGTTCCTCCTCGATCAAGTTCTGGAGGAAATTCCCGCGTTCCGTGCCCCGATTCGCCGCCGCACGCTCGCAAAGCGCCGCAACACCCCCTTCCCCCATTTTCAGCATCGCCTTGGCACACGCATAAACGACACGCTGGTCGGCGTCTGCCAAGCCGTCTCTCATTGGCTCCAGATACGCGGCACTTTTCATGTTCGCCATGGCATGGATAACCATCCGGCGAATCTCGAAATTCGCATGGCTTAGCAGCTTGCTGACTACATGCTTCGGGAGCAGGCGGGAGCTCTTCAGATACACATCCACCGCTTTCAGTTGAATATCCGCATGCCCGGAATCCATGAGCCGATAGACGGCGGCGGCAGCAGCCGGGTTCGTATACTCATTCAGTCCGATGAGCCCAATCCGTATGTACGCCGGATGCTCATGATTGACGTAATCCGTGTACAAGGAAGCTGTCTCCAGCTCTGTATCGGCAATGATGCTGACGACCAGCTCATCGTATTTCCTATTGTGCTGCAGCAGAACCTGGACCATGGCCCGGATGTCCTGCTCGTTGCGGGCACACTTGGCAAGCGCCCGGGCCACGACGAACAGCGCAGAATTGAGCGGATGCTCCTTCAGCATGTCCAGCAAAGCCGGCGCCGCCTCCTTCACTCTCATGCATCCCAGATGATAGGCGGCATCCAGCCTCGCCCGATAAGAGCGGCTGTTCAAGCGGGCGAGATGATGCTTCACGAAGCCCATATCCTCGCAAAGCCGGATCAGCTTCTGCCGCTGCTCGCCCGAGAAGCACTCTATCATATCGTTCAGCTTCTCCTGCATCGCCTCCCGCTCCACTAGATTCATTGTCCACGGCGGAACCCTTAACGGATCTGGGCCTTCCAGATTCGCTTGCACATAGGTCAAGTAATCCTTGAACTTCACTTGAAACCGGTCATGCAGCTTCTGCCTCTTGATATTTCTGAGCTTGATCGCGTAAAGAAATGCCATAAATAATAGGTTCAATGCAATGATGACGCATAGCGCCTGTATGGCTATGTGAAGATTCGTGTACACTCCCTAATCCCTCCTTTTCACTAGTGATTGCCCAGCGGGGCAGCCGTGTGCGGTCATTCTGCAACAGGACCCGCTATCTTCTCCATAGCCTCTTTCACAATCCAGTAGCTTTGCTTCGGCCGTTCTACATAATCGACGTTCTCCTCCCAGCGCTGCCAGGAGTAAATCGGCAGGCTGGAAACCGGATACGGATTTGCCGCGTCCGCCCCCTCCCGGCCTACCACTTCGCCGTCCTGCGCCATCCAGGGAACGATGCGAACGCCTTCTGCTTCCGTTGTGCCGAACACATTCCCGCTTGGGCCGTTGTAGTCGATGACGCTTAGGGAGCTGGGATCGCTGAATCCCATCAGCATCCAGGGAATGCGCATTTCCAGCACCTGACCCTGAACCTGCCACATCGCCTTCGAGTTATAGTCGGATCGAGACGGATCAGTGTATCCCCTCTCCAATTGTCCTGCCTCCACATCGCCGAACGGATAATCAAATCGGGAATCGGGATACTCCAGCCGATAATTCACCGCAAGCATCCAGGGCTTGAAAATCCCCGAATCGTCCAGCTTCTCCTTCGGATCGATCTCCGGCAATCCGGCGTGCTCATACAAACGGGCGTGAACATCATAATTGGAGGCGATCCACATGCGGCCCATCTCCTCGTCCGACAGCTCCATAAGCGTCTCCAGACCCTCATCCAAGGTCATTCCATGAAGCTGCGGCGCATGGCGGTTGCCTCCGGCGATCGTATCCACTCCGAAATAGACGCTTCGCCGGGACGGGTCAAAGGGCTCAGACAGCTTGGCCATCAGGTACAGGTACCCTTCGTCGTGCGTGACCCAGATTTCCTCGAAGCCGGGAGCCTGCACATCCAACCGCTGCTTCTCGTCAGCTCCCAGCTGCTCCCAATCCGACGCATCCCCGTCTATGAATAGGACATCGTCCTTGCCGGGGAACATCCCGAGCACCCCGAAAAACGATTCATTCGTCAGCGTGTTGTACCAAAAAGCGCGGCGATCCGGGTCGTCATAGTGCAGCGTGTTCCACGTCTTCTTGAACCATTCGTCCTGCCATGTGAACAAGATCGCTCCGGAATAGCCGGCACCATGAATTTGCTGCAACAAATCCGCATTGATCTCTCCCTGCTGCTGCTCGTTATGGCCGCCTTGATCGCGGCCCAGCATGCCCAGATGCGCTATGCCCAAGGAAGCCGGCACGCCGAATTCCGTAATCATGATCGGCATGTCGGAGGTAAACTCCTTTAACTTGTGCAAATATGCGGTGTAGCTGTCGATCTGTCCTTGGCTATTGGTCATCGTCTGATAGGTCGTGTCGAAGGCAAAGAAATCCGGGTAGTACGGATACACGTGATAGGAGGCGAAATACCCCGCTGCCCAATCCGTCGCTTCAATGTGTGCAGGATCGACGCTGACCATATCCTCTTCGAACAACGGCTCTCCCGGATGCTCCAAGGGATCAGTCGTCACCCAATTGGAAAAAGCGATCGGATGCTGCCAGCCGTACTGGATTTCCGCCTGCGCCGCCGTATCCACCATCAAGGCCAGCCACTTCTCGAAGGCGTTCGCCCCCGGCTTGCTGCGGAAGTGCTGCCCTTCATAGTCCGGGATATCCGCGTGCAGCTCGTTCGTCCGCTTCACCATATTCGGCTCCCATTCTGTACCGACAATCCAACCCATGAGATAAGGTCCCGCATTATAGGTGTAAGCGCCGGCAGCTTTGCCCGAATGCGGTTCGGGCGCAAGCGTCGTCTTCCCGTATACCGCCGCAACCGCGTCTCTAATCTCTTGCTCGAAGGCTTGCATGATCTCGGGATCGTAGGCATCCTGCTTGTCAATCAACTCCTCCTCGGGACTCCAAACTCCCTGGATCAAATACAATGGATTGTGCTGATTCGCTCTATTGTACTTAACCAGCGCTTCATAAAATTCGGGCTTCATGATCGTATAGACCCGAATGACATTCGCCCCCATTTCCTGGATCATGCGGAACCATCTCTCGTACTGCTCCTCCGTAATGGCCAATTCGCCGGGAAAGTGTCCCGGGATGGCTGCCCCCATATTGACCCCTTTGGCGAAGTAGGGCTTCCAGGCTTGATCCGCATACTCTTCCACTTGCGTACCATTGGTCCTGAACTTCACATGAATGCCGTCTGCAATCGTCGTGCCTTCAATTTTCACAAATAACGGACGCAGCCAATAGAAGAGCACGCCCGCTGCAATCACCAGGACCAGACCGAGCTTCCACCATAACTTGAACCGTCTGCCCATTCCATTCTCCTTCGCTAGTGTTTCTGCAAGCTTGAATCTGTCTGTGTTGTCATGGTACGACAGGAGGCCGCTGTTTGTCTGTTTTCTATCTGTTAAGCATTGTGATCGATAGAGAACAATTATGTGCCTGAAGTGAAATATGTTAGGAAAGTGTTAAATACTATGAGGAAACTGTGTTGTTCGACCACGGGGAAATCTATTTCAGAGGGAATTTGATGTACAACCGTTGAATATGGAGCCTTCAGAGACTTGATCTTATATCCTGACGAACTCTGGAGTACGTCCGGACATATGAAAAACTGCCCCGGCAGATCGATCTGCAGCGGGACAGTTATCAGCTTAAGAAGCAACAAGAAAAGAGGGTGCTCCCCTAAGAGATTACTCCAATTCAAAGGAAGCAAAACTTGCATTGCCAGTTCCCGTATACGTGAAGTACAAGGCTTGAATGCCGTCCGGGATAACGATATCCGCTGCGTACTCTTTCCATATATTCGTAAAGTCAACCGGTATCGTACCGAGAGCCGGACCGTCCCAGGAAGCCTTCACTTCAAACGCGCCTTTGCAATAGCCGCGCACCTTGATCTTGACTCTCTTGATCCCATCGCACTGGAAATACTTGAATCCGGCCGTGGCCGTATCCCTCATATTCGCGATATACCCGACTTCTTCATCCCCGTCTTTGCCATCCTGCGTGATCTTCGGGAATCGGCCGTCCATCCACGCGCCGAATGTGCCTGTATACATTTCTTCATCCTGACAGAACAAATTGCACGCCAGATACGCGGGATATTCACCGCGTCCAACAAGCGGCCCCCCATTGGGCCCGCATGACGTCATCTCGACTTGAGGAATCGTGCCATCCGCCCGAAATGCAATAGGCTCCATGCAGCCTTGTCGACAATAATGAGTTCCGTTCGTTTGTCTGTGATAAAAAATGTACCATTGCCCGCTGATCTCCACGATGCTGCCATGATTATTGCCACCGTAATACATAGGCTTGTCAGCCGGTTTATAGGAATCAATATGAAGATCGTTATTGCTTACAATAACCCCTTGGTACTCAAAGCCTTGGGTCGGGAATGAGCTCGTGGCGTAACACAATTCATGCATAGCGATCGACGAATAGATGAGATAGTATGTATCGCCTCTCTTGCGAATCGAAGGCGCCTCAAAAAACTCATGACCCTCGAATCCGCTGCCCTTGCCGTAAGGTTCGCTCGGCGCAACAATGACTGGCTCCTCCACAATCGTGAGCATATCCGGTCCAAGCACAGTAGCCATAGCGCCAGTTCTTGATGTATCCCCTATCGCACAAAATCCGGTATACAGGTAAGTGGTCTCGCCTTCTGTCATTACACCCGGGTCGAACTGAGGCTGGTCGCCCTCTTTCTCTCCCAGACGCGTGCCATCGGCATAGTGAACATAGCCGTAGAATTCATATTTGCCTGCCGGCGTATCGCAAACCGCTACGGATACGACGGGCACCTTGTCGAGAACATAGTACAAATAATATCGCCCGTCTGGACCCACAGTGACATCCGGCGCGTAAAGACACATGCTTCCGTCCGGATTAAGCGGATCATCGGTTTTCCTGTAAATGACGCCCTCGTACCGCCAGTCTCCCAGATTGTCCACCGGTGCCGACCAGCACACATAATCGTTCAAGCAAAAAGCGTGCCCGTTAAATCGATCATGAGAGCCATAGACATACACTCTATCGTGAAACACATACGGCTCTCCATCAGGGATATATTCCCATGATGGCAGATACGGATTCAATCCTTGCTTCTTCAATGTACCATCATCCCTTCTTGACTCCATGATTGGTATATTCCTCTCATCATCTGCCTATTTGCTCGTTATAGTATAATTATATTACCTTCATATGAATCATTCTTCGATATTATTGCTCATTATTAGCACAATATTATGATCCACTTCTCTCCCCTTTTGTGTTCTAGCTTGATATAGTAAGTATAAGCACCCAATAGAAATCCACGATCGACAAGGAAGTGGTTGTATTGTACGAATTTCGCTATTACGAGAATAAGAGACACGGGCGACCCGACTTCCCATTCGACATCTATAAGGTTGCGCTCGATAAGAACATACAACAAATCATGCCGATTCATTGGCATGATGAGATGGAAATTATTTTCTTGGATCAAGGACATGCTGTCTTTCGGATTGAAGACAGAGAGTTCCCTCTGCAAGCGGGAGAAGCGCTCATTGTTCATCCCGGGGAACTCCACAGCGGCTATAACCATCAATTAACCGCAGTCACCTATTACGCCATTGTGTTCAAGCTTTCCTGGATTACTTCCAATCATCCGGAACAAGCCTTCGAGCTTGCGCTCTCTTCCTTGATCAACCATAACGAACAATTCCCGGCATACTTATCCCTTTCCACTAACTCGCATGTCCAACTCCTATCACGCATCAAACACATGCTGCACAAATTCGAACACAAGCATGCCGGGTACGAGCTGGGGTTAAAAGGGTTGCTGCTCATGCTGTTTTCAGATATATATGAGCATGGCTTGATCGAAACAGGAACGGCACTGACAACCGGGCAGCGTTCCGAAGCCCGGGCGTTAATCAAGCAAGTCTTGAACTTTATGGAAACGCACTCCAGCGAAAAGATCGAATTGGATCAATTGGCAGCCGTCATTTCATTAAGCCGATCGCATTTTTGCAGATTCTTCAAAACCCAAACCGGCATGAGACCAATGGAATATCTGAACTACATACGCGTGAACAGAGCAGCAAATTTGCTGCGATCTGGGACATGCAGCGTATTGGAAGCGGCTGTAGAATCGGGCTTCCAACATCCTAGCTACTTTACGAAGTGGTTCAAAAAAATACATAACATGACACCTTCGGCATACAAAGCGCTCTATTCGTCGGGAATCTAAGTCGCTTCAGCCCATGTCCACTGCATCGTTATGGGTCAGCAGCCGATGCGCGTTCAAGTATTCCCCTTAGTTCTCAATCAGCTGCTTTCGATTAGTCGTTAGCGGCGGCTGTTCGAGCCATTTCCGCTCCACCACCATGTCGTATGTATCCTTCGCATACGCCATCACCTCGGCTATGATTTTGGTATAGTGCGCCACGAGATCAGTCCGCATCGATAAAGACAGGGCATGGGAAATCAGCAGGATGTCTACCGAGTTCAGAATATGGATCATGGACATGATTAGCTTGTCTGAGAATGGAGACACATTCGACGACGTAACCTCCATGCTCACGGTTACCGTTCCGAGCAAATCCTCCTGCATCAGAAGAGTGTTAAACAATTCGATTTGTTCTTCGCTGATTTTTTTGCCCCGGATGACCAAATCCTTTATTTTCTTATCTTCGATCACTTGCGCGAATCCCAGCATCACAATAACGGAAAAGTAGTTCCGCTCAATATTGAAAAATATTTCGGACAATTCAATCGCGTTCAGCGGACGCTTCGAGCCAAATAATCCGTCGAGGAACGAGGTTTTTTCCACGAACTCGATCTTGTCAGGGTAGTTCATTTTGGGCGGACGATCATAGATCCCTTTCTCCAGCATCAGGCGAACGGCCTTGCCGAACATCTCAGTAGACGAATGGATACATTCGTTGAAAAAATCCAGCACATCGAGACGAACGTTATTGGATGCGGTAAAAGCGAAGTTAATCATGCCCAACCGATTCATCATGTAGATAAAACTGAGGGTGAACGTATCGTGATAAAGCTGAGGGGCGGCCAAATTTATATCGGCGTCGGAGAACCCCGCGGGTACCGGGAAATTTTCGGCCAGGAAGAACGCTTTTATTTTATCCAATCGGTCTTGCGTAATGCTCATAGCCTCTTCTGCCAACGGGACGATTTGCCCATCCTGCAGATGATGCAAGAAATAGGTGAGGAAGCACTTGGTCATGCTTTCTTGTATATACACGCCCCAGAGGCCCCCAATTTCCGTACAGCTTAATTCGATATTCGTCGGTTTCACTTGAGGTTTCTGAAAAGTCATGAACTCCCTCCATCGTGCAATGGTTTGTTGTCGATTCTTAGTATCTGACTTCATTGACAGTTTATTCATGCCTTTGTGCCGTCCCCAGTGAGGCCTCTTCTCTCCTTTGACTTCTAAGAAGACAATTGGGCAGAAAAACTCGTTGACACGGCTTGCGCGTGTTTGCTACTATATCGTGGTAACTGACGACCGTTCGTAAGGAGGAGCGCATGTCTCATCAATCCATCAAAGAAGTGGCACTTCATTTATTTGCCGCCAACGGATATGAGGGCACATCCCTTGCCGATATAGCCAGCCAGGTAGGCATCAAAAAACAATCGATCTATACGCATTTCGAGGGGAAAGACGATCTGTTCTTGCAAGTGTTGGAAGAAACCTTTGCAGTTGAACTGGATCGGGAAAGAGCTTATTTCCAATCCAACTATGATAAACCGCTCAAGGCGTTTTTGTGGGACGCGCTGCAAAGCTTTATTCATCGGTTTGACCATGACGACCGACTAAAGTTTTGGCTGCGCAATGCCTTTCTTCCCCCCAGTCATCTATACGAGGAAGTCATAGCTTATTTGTATCGATACTTGGATCAAGTAGACCGCCTGTACCTGGATCGGTTTCAACACGCTTCGCACCAACAGGAATTGAAGCAGGATCCCGCTGTAGCGACAACGGCTTTTTCAGCTTTAGTAGACGCGATTGGCGTGGAAATGATATATGGGGACGAGGCACGCACGGAACGAAAATTACATGCATCTTGGCAAGTCTTTTGGATGGGTATCTCCAACCATGATGGCACTTCCAAGAATTAAGGGAGGATACTCATGTATCACGCAGATACACTAAGGGAGAAAATTCGCCTATTCCTGACGATCCTATGGCCGATTCTGATTACGCAAATCAGCTTATCGGCCATGAATCTGGTTGACACCATGATGTCCGGCCGAGTGGGAACAGACGACCTTGCCGGCGTGGCGATCGGGTCCAGTCTCTGGGTGCCTATCTTCACGGGCATGAACGGCGTCATGCTGGCAATCACACCGATCATTGCCCATTTCATGGGAGCGAATGAGCGTCATAAAATCCATAATACGGTCACACAAGCGCTGTACCTTGCCATTATTATTGGCATCGGCATTATAGGCATAGGAGGATTGGCCCTTAACCCGATCCTGAACCTGATGGAGCTTGATCCGAGTGTCAGGCATATTGCCTTTCATTATTTAGTCGGGCTGTCGATTGGCATTATCCCCTTGTTTCTTTCGAATGTCATTCGCAATTTCTTCGACGGACAAGGCTATACGCGAATAACGATGTGGATTACGGTGTTGGCGTTGCCTTTTAATGTTCTATTGAACTATTGCTTAATTTTCGGTCATTTCGGGCTGCCAAAGTTAGGTGGAATTGGTGCGGGGTATGCAACAGGGATCACCTTCTGGATCATTCTGATCGTCAGCATGGTCATGACCTTCAAGGTCGAATCGGTGAAAGCCTATCGCCTATTCGTTCAATGGGTGAAGCCATCCGTACAGGCTTGGAAAGAGCAGCTGTCCATCGGGATTCCCATTGGCATGTCGATTTTTTTTGAAGCAAGCATCTTCTCCGTCGTTACTTTATTAATCGGGAGTATGTTCGCAACCACTATCATTGCAGCCAACCAGGTCGTGATGAACTTTTCTGCCATGCTGTTCATGGTGCCGTTGAGCATCTCGATGGCCATCACGATTGTAGTGGGCTACTCCATTGGCGGTGAACGATTCAAGTCAGCCAAGCAATATTCCCTTATTGGTGTGCTTGGCGCCGTTGGATTTGTTGCTGTGGGGGCTGTGGGTATGTATATATTCAAAGAAGACATTGCCTCCCTCTACAGCTCTGATCCGGATGTGATCCATGTCGCGGCGCAGCTATTTATCTTTGCGATTATCTTCCAATTGTCCGATGCTTTGCAAGCCAGTCTGCAGGGTGTCCTGCGAGGCTACAAGGATGTCACAGTAGCCTTTTATATCGCCCTTGTCGCCTATTGGCTAGTGGGGATTCCTTCCGGTTACTTGCTTGCGGCCTTTACTGAGCTTGGTCCGGCCGGCTTCTGGGTGGGCATCACCATCGGCTTAACCGGAGCGGCCGTCGGCTTCTTCGTCCGCTTGCAGATTATTTATCGAAACCGGAAGGCGAAGGCGCATCTATCTGCAGATGGCCATTAGGCAGGAATGTACAACAGAATAACAACAGGTTTTCTAGGGTTCCGCAGGAAGTGCCGCTGGTCTGGTCCGAGAGAAAACCCGCAGCTTGAGCAGCTGTGACACGGAAGGATAAAAGCCTGGGAGATACCTGCGAAAAGCAGGATTATTTCTCGGGCTTATTTGTTACTATACAGATCTGCTGAGGAACATCCAAGGAGGACAGCATTCATGAACAGAACGTGGATATCCGTCATCATTGCAGCTTTATTCGAAGTGTGCTGGGTCATTGGCCTAAAGCATGCTAGCCACTTGTGGGAATGGGCAGGAACGGCAGTTGCGATTGTCATAAGCTTTTATTTGATGATCAGGGCGTCTCGCTACCTGCCAGTAGGCACCGTATACGCGGTGTTCGTTGGCCTGGGTACAGCCGGAACGGTCGTAGCCGATATCTTGTTGTTCGATGCGCAAGCTCATCTTTTGAAATTGGTATTGATCGCGCTCCTGCTCATCGGCGTGATCGGGTTGAAGCTGCTTAGCGAGGACAAGGAAGAGGTGAGCCGTTCATGAGCTGGTTTTATCTAGTCTTGGCTGGCGTGTTTGAAATGATCGGCGTCTTGCTGATTAATCATTTCAATCAAGCTCGCAACTGGCAGTCCTTGTTGATGATGGCATTGGGGTTTGGCCTAAGCTTCGTATTCTTGTCTTTAGCTATGCAAACCTTGCCGATGGGAACGGCTTACGCCGTATGGACGGGAATCGGCGCATCCGGAGGCGCGATTCTCGGCATGGTTGTGTACAAGGAGCCCCGCAGTGTTCTGCGGATTCTCTGTATTGGGTTGGTTCTCGGTTCTGCTGTCGGTCTAAAACTCGTCAGTTGATAATCCGGAACACCCGAAGCAGGGATTGCCCGTTAAGAGCAATCCCTGCTTATTCTGGATATTCTCATGTATTAGATCTAACGAAGAATCCATTCTCGCAGGATCTTCCCCAGACTCCTCCAGACACCTCCAGACTCTCTCTTAGACTCACCTTAAAATTCTCCAGAGCTCAATGCAAGAAAAGCATGATCATCGTTGATGCAAATCTTATCCTGCGGTATTTGTGTCAAGATGCAGAACATTTTATTGATGAAGCCAGTGATAAAACAGTGATTGTTCCCACTTCGGCTATGGTATCATTTTCGTAGATTGATAGGCCAACAGATGTTTCAATATGGAGATTTCTTGCAATAATTGCTCGCCGACATTGGTTTCGAGTACCTTCTTCCGCTCTAGCTCTTCATCCACCAATCTTCTGACAGATAAGACGTCTGTTCCATTCTGCAAGACCTCTTCCTTGGATGTGAACTTCTTATGGGCAACCAGCTGCATGCCGAATGAATTATAAAGCAATGTGTAACCGGCAATCCCTGTTGTCGACTGATAAGCCTTGGAGAAGCCTCCGTCAATGACAATCATCTTCCCACCCGCCTTCACCGGATTCTCGCCTTCGATTTCCTTCACGGGGGTATGGCCGTTAATGATATGTCCTTGCTCAGGGTCCAGATCGAAATCCGTTAAGATCTTTCGGCAGATTTCTTCCCGCTCACGCAAATAATAGTAAGGATTTTTTCTCTCTTTATGCGTCTGTTTCTCCTGGATGAAGTACCTTTCAAAAGTGGTCATTTCTCTCTTTCCGAAGAGGGAGGAATATTCCCCCGTCCACAAATACCAAACCATATCAGTTGCCAGGTCGTCTGTTTCCTCCGGATGCGCAAAGGCATGCCTGACATAGCGCTCGAATACATCCAGCAGCTCTCGACCAGCGTAGGTTTGACCTTCGATCTGCATCGTTTCCATATTGCCTTCTTCATCTAACGGAATACAGCCGTGAATGAGCAAGTTGCCGTTATACCTCAAATACAAACTGCCCTTCTTCATCAAAAAATGCATATGTCTCGCCAGCTTCTCCGAATGCTGCACCGAGAACAACAGCTTGTCGATAACCTGCTCCTCTTCTTCCAATAGCCGGGCTGGCTGGCTGGGATCAACCGTCGCAAAGCACGTATGTTCGAGCGGATAGGTCTGGCCGCGAATCGTGATTTGGTTGCGCGCATAATCGACCTTCTCCAGCAACAGTCTCTCTTCCATGCGAAAGCTCGGACGTCTCTTGATGATCGGACTTTCCAGCTTGAACTGAATTATCGCAATCGCTTGATGGATTTTCGTAATTTGCAGCTGTTCATAATCCGAAAGTTGATCGTCAGCTTGCAGCTTCGGCCGGAAAGCAGGGTTGTCTCCGTAATATTTCTCCGCAAGATTCAGCAGCGGTCTAAGATTGATGCCGTACACATCCTCAATAATATCCAGGTTCGCATAGCGCGCACAAATCCGGATGATATTGGCCAGACATACCTTCGATCCGGCGAAGGCTCCAATCCACAACACATCATGATTGCCCCACTGAATATCAACCGAATGGTAGTTGATCAGCGTATCCATAATTTTATCCGGATCGGGGCCCCGGTCATAGATATCGCCTACAACATGAAGATGGTCCACCACCAGCCTCTGGATCGTATAAGCCAGACCGATAATGAGCTTATCCGCCTGTCCGAGCGAAATAATCTGCTGGACGATCTTCCTATAATATTGCTGTTTATTGGAGTACTCCTCTGTTTTGTACAACAACTCTTCAATGATGAACACAAATTGCTTCGGCAATGCCTTGCGCAATTTACTGCGAGTGTACTTCGAGGAAGCATAAGGGATAAGCCTGATCATCTGTTCCATGATTTGCGCATACCATTCATGGAGCTCTTGTTCATGATTGAAGCTGTTCTTGATCAGCTTTACTTTATCTTCCGGATAATACACCAAGGTAGCAAATTCCGTGATCGCTTCCTCCGACAATTCATTCTTGAAGATATCTCTGATCTTCTCCTTGACTTTGCCCGCCCCGTTCCGCAGCACATGCTGGAAGGCGTGGTACTCCCCGTGCAGGTCACTGACGAAATGCTCTGTCCCCTTCGGCAGATTCAGAATCGCTTCGAGGTTAATAATCTCCGTCACGATTTCTTCCTCGCTGTCATATCGCTCAGCCAACAGATCCAATATTTTTGTATTCACTGTATCCCAATCCCCTCTTTCTTCCACCCGCGTACCCATATTTGCCCCTCTTAAGGGGCCTCTCCTGATACTATCTATTATATAACATCCGGCCTTCGGCAATGGTTTGATAATTTTCGTATATAAAAAATCAAGTCATCCACAAATTTTGCTGATACTATGTACATGTGAAGGAGGGAAACGCATGCTGCAGCCATTCAATCAACTGATGGACTACATTGAAGCGCATTTGACGGAGGAAATCTCCGGGAAAGACATAGCAACAATCGTAGGCATGTCAGATTATCATTTCAAGCGAATGTTCTCGTATATGGCAGGGATGTCGTTGCAAGCGTATATCAAGAACAGGAGATTATCCGTTGCCAATGTGGAACTCATCAACGGAGCCAAGGTGACCGATGTGGCCTACAAATATGGCTTTCAATCGGTTGAAGGATTTTCAAGAGCCTTTCGCGAGTGGAGCGGTTTCTTGCCATCTGAAGTAGCAAAGAACCACATTCAAAAAACATTTCCCAAATTTACATTCTTTATCGATATAAGAGGAGGCGTCTCCATGGAATTCAAATTGGAAAAGAAAGAGAAGTTCCACATCGTAGGCGTATCGAAGCGCGTGCCCATTCAATTCGAAGGAGAAAATCATGCGATCATCGAACTGGCCCAGTCCATTACCGAACAGCAGCGAAAGGAGATGCATCAATTAGCCGATCTATACCCGCATCAAGTCCTGAATGTCTCTTATGATTTCGACGATGGGTACTTGGAGGAAAAAGGCTGCCTTACCCATATGATCGGTTTCGCCACGACCCAAGACAATCCGTTCGATGACTTGGAACAGCTTGCGATTGAGGAGAGCTTATGGGCGATATTCCCCAATCAAGGGCCATTCCCTGCCACGCTCCAAGAAACGACCGCCAAGATTTATGCGGAATGGCTGCCTTCTTCCGGCTATGAAGCAGCGGATCTGCCCGGGATTTCCTTCACCAAGTTCGGGGATAGTTCGGACAATGTATACAGCGAGATTTGGATGGCGGTGAAAGAAAAGAAGGTCTAGGGAGATACAGAAGGACGCCAGGGACTCCCTGGCGTCTTCTGCGCTACTTAGCTCCCTGACCTGCCCGGCGCAATACTTTTCATCGCTCCCTTAGAAGACGCAGCGTTTCTTCAAGGCCTTGCCTGTACGGAGTTGCTGGTATAGGGCCTATGCGCTTCTCATATTTTTCTCCGCTCAACACAAATCCTTTCTCTGTCAGGTACATGATCTCAACTACTTCCCTCATGAACGGATCAAACAACCCGAGACAACGAATGGCATGTTTCGTTAGAGGGAGAACCAGCTTTCGACTTCCTGTCACTTCTCGAGCGATCTGGATGATTTCTTTGCCTGAAATCAACCCCGCTCCGGGTATGTGCCAGTTCTCTCCATATGCATCCTCTCGTTCTGCAAGATTCACAATCATCTTGGCTGCATCCGGCAGATAGACATATTCACGAGGGGTGTTTAAGTTCCCTATAAAAATCGTTGTTTTACGGGCGGCCATCCCTTCCAAAGTTGGCTGCAGGTAAGACTGCTGCGAGGTCGCCCCGTAGTAATCGGGAAGTCTCGCGATTAATGGTTTGGCATTTGCCCACTGATCGCTGAATATGAGACGTTCAAAGTCCAGCTTTACCTTCCCCTTCTTCGTATGCGGTTGTTTGGGATGGTTCTCATCGCCTTTCGCCACCTGATATCCATAAACATAGATTCCATCTACAATGACGATCTTCTTGGCTAGCATATTTGCTGCTTTCATCACACTTTCTCCCAACGGAAGGAGTTTTTCTTCCATATCGGTATAATTCACACCGACACACAGAAAGATCACTTCCGCTGCGCTTGCCGCGTCTACAATCGATTGACAATCAAATGCATCGCCCAATCGATATGACAATTGTGGATGGAAATGATGTGCTTTCATGAAATCCTTCAATTTCGATTCAGAACGCCCAAAAGCAGTGACCTCGACCTCTCTTGCCAGTAATTCCGATACAATAACCTGTCCTGTCCCGCCAGTAGCACCCAATACAATCGCTGATTTCATAGTATAACCGCCTCCATTTAGTGATTGATTAATAAATAATTGATAATGAACATGCTCCCCGAACCTTCACGCTTCAAGCCGGGCTTGCTTTACCGATGAGGGAAGAAGGTTTCGCTGGTTATTTATTTATTGATTGAACAATAACTAGTTAAGCCCTCCTTACATGTCTCGATGACACAAACATCACATGAGAAGCATCATTCACCCCTCAGGGAATTGATTGATCAATTACATGTGATCAATGAAAATAATACCCCACTCGACTTTAGTGTTGAGCGGGTTGGGGATGAAACAGCTCAGGCAGCTCCAAGAAATAAGAGATGTTGCACAAGATCCCTCTCGCTATGAAGGTAGTTACCTCGCTCTCAGCATTCTCGATCCCCGCCGTTTTGAATCTATCCAATACATAGCTTCTTAGACGGGACAATCCCTCCTTCGTGCAATTTCGAATCGCTTCTTCTGTTACTGCAAATCCGATCACCTGCAAAGCAATTTCATTAGGATGCAAGACAGACAACTCTTCGTAGGCTTGAACCATATTGACGACCAGTTGATCAGGATCCGATTCCACACTCTTAAAAGCTCGAAGAATCCGTTCAAATGCCCGATCTAAAGCTGCGATGAACAATTCCTCCTTAGTCGAGAAGAACCGGAAGATATACGGTTGGGATATCCCTGCTTTTTCTGCAATAAGTGCAGTGGTTGTATTGTAATAACCATGTTGCGCGAATACTTCCAACCCCGCCTCAATAATCTCCTCCTTACGATCTGTTGATTTCGACCTAGCCATCCATAGAACCCCCTGAATTTTTATTTATTGATCAATCACATTATATCGAGTTAGCCTGCTCTACGCAAGACATATTCTGCGACTGGCCATTGAAATATCCGTTAATTGCGCTGTATTCACGATGCTCTTTAGCACAATCTCTTACTGCATTATATACGGTGACAGAAATATCTATCTATGCCTGCCGGGAGCCTTGGCGTCTTCTGTGTTACTTGCAGCTTTAACGGACACGCATGTCCGCTAGAGGGCATATACACCGTTCATTGGCATTGTAACGGACACGCATGTCCATTAGCGCAGAATAGACGGGGCAATACGACGATTTTTGGACTCTAATGGACAGCAGCGACCGTTAGAAAATCGAAAGGGCGTTTTTCTCGCTCTAACGGACACGCATGTCCGCTAGAGGGCGTACAGACGTTCATTGGCATTGTAACGGACACGCATGACCATTAGCCCAGAATGGACGGGGCAATACGACGTTTTGGGGACTCTAATGGACAGCAGCGACCGTTAGAAAATCGAAAGGGCGTTTTTCTCGCTCTAACGGACACGCATGTCCGCTAGAGGGCGTACACGACGTTCATTGGCATTGCAACGGACACGCATGTCCGCTAGATGATCCCAAGTGTCTAACACCTGACATATTTGCGTTTGAAACCCAACTGCCCTTTTTCTTTGGCCTTTTGAATCGTTTCAGAGGCGTTTAGGAGTTTGCTCTTCTTCTTATCCTGATTGACCTCGACTGGACCTACTTCCTTCGCGGTCTCGACCGCCAGATCATGGAGCGGCAGGTAAGAGATGCCCACTGTATAGATGAACTGATTCATCGCGTATTTGGCTCGTTCGGGAGCATCATGAATCGTATGCTTCACCTTCTCCAGCATCTTGGCAATTTTGTCTTCCGAAAACTCATGGTCCGGGCGATTGCCCAACAACCAACAGTAACAGCTCCAGCCCCCCGACATGCGCAACTCTTCTCCGCTTGCGATCCACTTGTCCGCCACTTCTTGTGCAATATCGGCTTCTGCCAAGGTGACGGCAACCACATAATCCGACAGCATATAAAAATAAGCCGCATCCATCCATCGATCGAAATCCGCTTCCGCCATCGCTTTCGGGTCTGCAATGATCCCGGCAAAATACATGGCGTCGTAGTTCCCTGTGGCATAGAGCTCCTCAGCAAGCGCTTGATTGATTTTGATCTTCTTGACTATCGGTTTCATAGCGCCTGTGGCCACCCCAAACAACGGCTCGCGCGCACCATTGGACATGTATATCTTCTTCGTCCGTTCCTTGCCCAGCGCTTCCAACTCCTGCATGACCATTTCCGCATTCATTATCCGTCACTTCCTTCATTCATTGTTCATAGCTCCGGCAATTGCGAGATAAGGGGCATCCTCCCTATTCATTATTCTCTATTATAGAAAATGAAACCTCTTCCGGCTTATACATTTTAGATCCTGTGGATTACAGTTGGTCGAACAGGCTTGTCTGCTATCGCGTTCGTGATGTAGTCACTCTCGTCATGTCGTACAGTTACCAGAACCATGAACCGTTCTCGTTCAACCCTCATTCTGCTTGCCCGTTCGTGCAGGCACTTGGCTACCCCATGCTCCAGCGTTGTGTCTTCTTGGCGGTAATGGCGGAGAATTTCTGTTCAACCGCTCCCCGCTTCGATCCATTGTTCGAGAAAAAATCCCCTTATTTCAGAAACTTGCTTTTGCCCAATTCACTCGATCAGACGATAACGAATGCGAAGCTTTGCATGTTAAAAAGAGGCTGCCCATTCGTTGAGCAGCCTCCTCCATTACTTATCAGTTTTGTTCCAGCATGCCAAGCAGCATGACGACCGCTTCCGCCCGCGTGGCCGTGTCGTTCGGCGCGAATTGGTTGCCGCCTCGACCGCTGACAATGCCCAGCTTGCGGATCGCTTCCACAGCGCCCTTCGCCCAGTTCGGAATGTCTTCGTCATCGGCGAAGCCTGTTTGCCCATTCGCGTCAACACGCGCCTTCAACGCCTGGGCTATCATCGATGCCATCTCCGCCCGGGTAATCTTCGCATCGGGCCGGAAGCTGCCGTCCTCGTACCCGCTGACGATTCCCGCTTCCACGGCAAGCGCTGCCGCACCTTTGGCCCAGGAGCCAATCTGATCTTGATCTTGGAAATGAAGCGCCGCGCCTGCTCCGTCCAATTTCATTGCGCCCGCCAGCATCACTATAAATTCGGCGCGCGTAACCGGATGGTTGGGCTTGAAGCTTCCGTCCGGATACCCTGCAACGATTCCATCCACTACGGCTTTCTTGATGCTTGCTTCCGCCCAATGTCCGGAAATATCGCTGAACGCCATCTCTGGCTT
>NZ_BOVK01000100.1 GCF_018403685.1 Xylanibacillus composti | reverse complement strand
GCAATGCTTCACTTTCGTGGGCACCAATTGTTTGTCGCAACTGGGAGGGATTAGTGTTGAATCGTGAAGAGGCAAGGGAAATGGACATGCCGGATGGAGAAACAGGAACAGGAACAGTTCGCCGAAAACCGTGGAAAGCCGTGTTCATCATACTGTTGATTTTGTTCTTTTTGGGAGCAGGCACGGTAACGGGGATCGGCATGTTTGTTGCAAATAGCTTGAAGCCCGTTGAGGCGCAGGGTGAGAGCATAACGTTTACGATTGAACCGGGCATGAACTCTACAGCCGTAACCAAGAAGCTCGAAGAAGCGGGTCTCATTCGCAGTTCACTCATCTTCAGCTATTATTTGCGTTATAAAGGGGAAGGCAGCCGTTTTCAGGCAGGGGATTATGCATTGACGCCAGGCATGACGCTGGATGAAATGATCGCGAAATTTAATGCCGGCGATACGATACCTGTTGAGACGGTGAGGTTTACGGTTCCCGAGGGCATGACCGTTGCGCAGATGGCTGCGCAGTTTGGCAATGCCGGCATCATTGATGAAGAAGTATTCTTGCGGTTGGTAAGCGAGCCGCAAAATTTCATGGCCGAATCGATTCGGGATATTCCGGCTGACGGAAATTATGTATACTGGCTAGAAGGTTATTTGTTCCCTGAGACGTACGAAATCGTGAAGGAAGATTTTGCGGAGCATGTGATGGTTCAGCGCATGCTGGAGGAGCTGGATCGCAAGCTGGAGCAGCTGCCGGAAGGCTGGCAGCAGCAGATGGACAAGCTGGGACTGACCTTCCATGAAATCATGACGGTAGCATCGCTCATTGAACGCGAGGTCGTTGTCGATGCGGAGCGGCCGATTGTCGCTGGCGTGATTTACAACAGGCTGGAGATTGGGCAGCCGCTGCAAATAGACGCCACTGTGCAGTATGCGCTGGGCGAGCACAAAGACCGGGTGCTGTATGAGGATTTGCGAGTAGACCATCTATACAATACCTATCGGCACAACGGGCTCCCGCCGGGCCCGATCGCGGCTCCGGGGCTTGCTTCTATCCGGGCGGCCTTGTATCCGGAGGAGACGCCTTACTTTTATTATGTTACGAAGAAAGACGGGAGCCAGGAGCATCTGTTCGCAGAAACCTATGCTCAACATCTGGAAAATATAGAACGAAGCAAGCAGATGGAAGCAGGCGGGAACGGATAGGACTTCAAGATCTGGAAGCAAATAATGGAGGCTGGCAATGGAAATTGGCTGGGGACGGGTTAACGCTTATGTAGAACAGCTGCTGGACAAGCAGGAGGTTTGGGGCAGCAGACCGACGCTGCTTCGATTGGAACGGGAAGGGCGCGAGGAGGGAATTCCCAACATCCAGCGCAGCGGCATTTCGCTAATTCGCCTGCTGCTGCAGTTGACGGCGCCCAAACGAATCTTGGAGGTCGGCACCGCCATCGGCTACTCGACCATCCATATGGCTATGGCGGCGCCGGATGCGGAAATTGTTACTCTGGAGCTGGACGCGGAACGGGCCGCGCGGGCTGAACGGAATTTCGTTGAAGCCGGGGTGGGCGATCGTGTACGCTGTATACAAGGGGATGCCCTGCAGACGCTTGAGGAAATCGAAGGGCCGTTTGATGTGCTGTTTATTGACGCGGCCAAAGGGAAATATGCCGAGTTCTTGCAGCTGGCGCTGCCCAAGCTGAAATCTGGCGGATGGGTCGCTTCCGACAATGTGCTGTTCCGCGGACTGGCTGCCATGACAGAGGCAGAGGTTCCAGACAAGAGGCGGGCGATGATCCGCAAGCTTCAGAGCTACAATGAAATGCTGTCGACCCATCCGGAACTGGAAACCTTGATCGTACCAGCTGGAGATGGGGTTGCCGTCAGCCGAAAACGATAGAAGGAAGGGAAGCGCGTTGAAAACTACACCGGAATTGCTGGCTACGGCTCGTTCGATTGATGAGATCAAGCAAGTTGCCGATGCGGGGGCAGACGCCGTTGTTATCGGTGAAAGCCGATTTGGCGTTCGCCTCCCGGGAGATATTCCAGCTCAAGAACTGGAGGCCGCGATCGCGGCTGCCAGGGAGAAGCGGCTGCGCGTCTACGTAGCTGTAAATCATGTATTTGCCAATGAGCAGCTGCCCGAATTAAGGGCGTATATCCAGCTGTTGCAGCAGTTGGAGCCGGACGCGTTGGTGTTCGGTGATCCAGCTGTCCTGATGATTTGCCGCGATTTGGGCTATCCGGCGGTTCTGCACTGGAATCCGGAAATGACATCGACGAATTATGCAACAGCGCAGTATTGGGGGGCAAGAGGCGCGAAGCGCGTCGTGCTTGCAAGAGAGCTGAATCTGGAGGAGATTGCGGAAATCGCCGACAATGTCCAAATGGAGGTTCAGGTGCAAGTGCACGGGATGACCACGCTGTATCATTCCGGCCGAAAATTGATTCAGAGCTATATCCACTACCAGGGGGCAAATGCAGAGCCGAACCACACAGGGAAGGACAGCGGCTTCTATCTGGTCGAACAGGAAAGAAAGGAGCTTCGCTTCCCGATTTACGAAGATCGGGATGGCACGCATATTATGAGCGCTGAAGACATATGCCTGCTGGAAGTATTGGATGAGCTGCTGGCTGCCCCGATTCACAGCCTGAAGGTCGAGGGCCTGCTTAAGACCTCAGAGGCACATGTCGCGGCAGTCCGTTCCTATAGAGAGGCGCTTGACGCCTGGGCGAGCAATCCGGACAGCTATGACCCGGACCCTGCCTGGATGGAGCGCATTCGCCAGTACCAGGACCCCAATCGTGAACTAACCTACGGCTTCCTGTTCAAGGAGCAAGTATATTGATTCTAAAAAAATGGAGGAGGTGCGTCTGATGTCGATCCGACTGGAGGAAGCGCCGGCGGCAGCATCGGCCAAACGCAAGCTGGCTCGTCCGGAGCTGCTCGCGCCCGGCGGGAATTTGGAAAAATTGAAGATGGCGATTCATTACGGAGCGGATGCGGTGTACATTGGCGGCCCTCGCTACAGCCTTCGATCCAACGCGGACAACTTTACGATGGAAGAAATGCGGCAGGCGGTGAAGTTTGCCGAAGGATATGGAGCGAAGGTGTTTGTTGCCGCGAATATTTATGCGCATAACGAAGACTTGGCAGGCATTGCCGATTATTTGCGCGAACTGGAGGCAGTTGGGATCGCCGCAATCATCGCAGCTGATCCGATTATTATTGATACGGCCATGAAGGTTGCGCCGAAGCTCGAAGTTCACTTGTCGACGCAGCAGTCTACGCTGAATTGGGAAGCCGTACGGTATTGGAAGGAAGAAGGACTTCCCCGCGTTGTGCTTGCTCGCGAAGCTTCTATGGCGGACATCATCGAGATCAAGCAGAAGGTGGATGTAGAGATAGAGGCCTTTGTCCACGGGGCGATGTGCTCCTCGTTCTCGGGCAGATGCGTGCTGTCCAATCATTTGACGGATCGCGATTCCAACCGCGGCGGCTGCTCGCAGT
The DNA here is from genome assembly GCF_018403685.1 of Xylanibacillus composti. Classification (NCBI taxonomy): domain Bacteria; kingdom Bacillati; phylum Bacillota; class Bacilli; order Caryophanales; family Paenibacillaceae; genus Xylanibacillus; species Xylanibacillus composti. The sequence goes on along the minus strand of NZ_BOVK01000100.1, from coordinate 6,081 downwards.
CGTGCCGGTGGAAGTATGATCTCTACCAGGCTGCTGCCGATGAATCCGGGCAGCTTCTGGCAGAAGGGGTTCCGCTCTTTGCCGATGAGGAAGAGAGCTTTACGATGGGGTCCAAGGATTTGTGCATGATCGAGCATATTCCGCAGATTATTGAAGCGGGCATTGACAGCTTGAAAATTGAAGGGCGCATGAAGAGCATGCACTATGCAGCTACCGTCGTTTATGCGTACCGGCAGGCGATCGATTCTTATTTGGCCGATCCTGACAATTACAAGCTGAAGCCGGAATGGCTGGAGGAAATTCACAAGGCAGCCAATCGTCCGCTCAATGAGGGCTTCTTCTTCCAGGTTCCGGGCGCCAAGGAGCACATCTATCACGAAGAGGACAAGCAGGCGCCATACGATTTCGCCGGTATCGTGCTGGAATATGACGCCGCTACAGGAATGGCGCTGGTTGAACAGCGCAATTATTTCAAGCCCGGGACAGAGCTTGAGGTGTTCAGTCCGGATGGCGTCCGCTTCCGGCAAACGGTGGATGCGATCTATGATGAAGAGGGCAACACGCTGGACGCTGCCCGGCACCCGTTGCAGAAGCTGCGTCTGAGAATGGAAGGACCCGTTCAACCGATGGATATGCTCCGCAAAAAATTCATGTCGAAAAAATCGAAAAAATAATCATGGAGGAATCATGTCTTTTTTGTCGAATAATGACTTGTACCAGAAGACATGATTCCTTGTATTATTTCAGCGAAGGGGTGCAGAGCATGAAGCTATGGAAACAGTTGACACAACGGATCGCATCTGTTTCAAGGCCAGATAAGAAAGCGTTACCATCAAGCAGCAATCCGCATCAGACAGAAAGAGAACGCAAGAGCAAGCCTATACATAATGCGCCTAAGGGCAAGCGCACCTTTTCATTGAACCCGGCACGTTCCGTAGGTGCCAAGCTATTCATACTCTTTTTTGTCAGCACGATTATCCTGGTGTCGATCTCCGGATTTTCCTCCTATCTGATGTCCAAGGATACCATTACGGACCAGGTTTCTGAATTTTCGCGGCAAGCGATTGTACAGGCGAAGGAAAAGATGGATTTGGTGCTGGGCAAATACACTGAACTTTCCTTGCAATTTCTGACGGATGCTGAAATTCAGACAACGATATCGAACATTCACAGGGGTACGGATGACAATTTTGCCATGTATGAGATGAAGTCCTCGTTGGATAACAAGCTGAATGGCATGACGATGTCCAATAACGAGCTGCATTCTATCTTTTACTTTGATACGAACGGCAACACGATCTCATCCGGCGGCAGCGTAACGGCAGCCAATGCAGGCGGCATCGCAGAGAAAGAGTGGTTCCAGCACGCGTTGGAAACCGGAGATGTGATCTGGTTGAACACGATGGTTGGCGGTGTAATGGGGAACAGCCAGGAAGCGACATTCGGACTGGCGCGGCTGATTCGCACCACTTCCACCAATACGGACACCGGCGTTCTGATGATCGAGATTAAAGCTTCTGCGTTCAGACAGCATTTGGCCAATCTGCAGCTGGGCGACAGCGGAGTCAAGTACATCATGAACGAGAATAACGAGCTTATATATAGTGAGAATCAAGAATTGATAGGCACTGTGCTCGAGGATATTGAGCTGGCTCGGGAAGACGGAGAGGTGGTTACACGTCCGTATTCCTATGAGAATCACGGCAACCTGATTATCCATGACAAATTTCGAGCAGCCAACAATGACTGGTTCTTGGTCGGATCTGTACCGATTGCGGAATTGACGGAGGACGCCAACAGAATCTTGATGGCGACGACGTTCATCATTGGCGCCGCGGTTCTTGTTGCAGTCGGCGTCGGATACATTATGGTGCGGCTAATTGCGCGTCCGCTTGTCAGCTTGCGGAACTTGATGAATGAGGGCGAGCAGGGCAATCTGTCTGTACGCACCTCCATCCGCAGCAAGGACGAAATCGGCCAGTTGGGCGAAAGCTTCAACCGCATGATGGAACAGATTTCCTTGCTTGTGAAGCAGACAAATCAGTCTGCTCTTGACGTGCTGGAGACGGCGACGGAGCTGTCTAATGTATCCAAGCAAACGGCCATTTCCTCCAGGGAGATTTCCATGGCGACGGAGCAGATTGCCTCTGGCGCTTCCACGCTCGCGATGGAAGCGGAGAAGGGGAACGGCATCACGATTGAGCTAGGCGAACAAATGGGCCGGGTCGTCGAAGCGAATATGGAGATGGGCAAGGCAGCCCATAACGTCAGAGGCGTCAGCGAGCAAGGAACTGGCACGATGACAGAGCTGATCGGCAAGACGGAGCAAACCGAGCGAATGACCCGATCGATGGTAGAAAAGGTAGACAAGCTGAAGGAAAGCACCGACTCCATTCGGAAAATTTTGGACATGCTGAATGCCATAGCGAAGCAGACGAACATCTTGTCCTTGAATGCGACCATCGAGGCTGCAAGAGCAGGTACGGCGGGCAAAGGCTTTATGGTTGTTGCAGATGAAATTCGCAAGCTTGCCGATCAATCCAGACAATCGATCGACGTTGTCGGCCAAATCACGGATACGATCCAGGCTGAAATTGGAGAGACCGTTGACGTGCTGTCCGATGCCTATCCGATCTTCCAGGAGCAAATCGCTTCGGTCAAGGACACGGACAAGCTCTTTAGTACGGTGAAGGTGGAAATGGAATCTTTCATCAGCAAGCTGGATGACGTAACCCAATCGCTGCAAACGCTAGAATCGTCGCAGATGACCTTGTCGGAAGCGATGTCCAGTGTAAGCGCTGTTTCTCAGGAATCTTCGGCCACTTCCGAGCAGGTTGCCTCTCTTTCCAATCAGCAGCTAAGCTCCAGCGAAGGCTTGGTTCAGATGGCAGAGAAGCTGGAAAACCTGTCGAAGTCACTGCAGCAAACATTGCAGCGGTTCCAGATTGAGGGTTAACCTTCGGATCATAGAAATGCATAGCGTGTGTGGGGCTGATTCGTCACTGATCTGCTCCTTCAGAAGCTGCCCAGCGGGCAGCTTCTTTATTTTGAGGGGAACCGGATCTTGCAGGCTTCTCTGTTATGGCGAGAATGGAAGATGGACATGCTGGAGATAGCCGAACGAAAGATGAGGGGGTTCTCTCCATGCAGCCGAAGAGAATATTTTGGACGTTGCTGATTTTTGCGATGGTGATGACGACTTGGCTCGGCCGACTAGCATGGATCCAGCTTGCAGCGCCGGTCGATTGGACCCATGCTGCTGTTCGCCAGCGTGAGCAATCCATCGTCCTGCATGATGGCCGAGGGGATTTCGCGGATCGTTACGGGGAACCGCTGACCGGGCAGGTCATTCACGCCGCAGCCGTGTTTCCAGTTAGGGATGCAAGCCGTTCGGACGAGCTGGATCGATTTGAGGTGCTGGCCGAGATTCTGGGCGAGCCGGCAACGGTGAGGGGGGATGTCCCTTTCTTGTGGCAGAGGTCCGGCGATGTAACGCCTGTCGCCATGACTGAGGAGCAGCGCATGCTTGTCGAACAAGCCCAACTGGTCGGGGTCCAAATCGTCCCTTACTCTTTACGCTATGCGGCTCCGTTCCCTGCAGCACATGTCATCGGATTTATCAGCCAGCATCCGCAGATGCTGGAGACCCTTTATGCGGATGAGCTCCGCAAGGGAACCGTACGGCCGGATCAGAAGATCGGCGCTTCCGGCTTGGAGCGCACGCTGGAACCCATTATTCGCGGACGCACTTCGGAGGAAATTGCTGTTCACGTGAACGGAAACGGCGAGCTGCTGAAAGGACTGGGGGTTCGCATGCAAGCGAGCGCCAATCCGTACTATCCGTTGAAAGTGACTACGACCTTGGATCGCGGCCAGCAGCTGGCTGTCGAGCGGGTGATGGATGAGAGCGGTCATACACATAGCAGCGCAGTCGTAGTGCTGGATGCGAAAGATGGAGATATTCGGGTGATGGCAAGCAGACCCTCCTATCATCCGCTGCAGGTCAATCCCGCGGGCGAGGATTGGCGCAACCGGGCGATTGCCGCGGAAACTCCCGGTTCGATCATGAAGCTCGCTGTAGCTGCCGCCGTCTGGGAGCATGGGACGCTTCCAGACAGCCACCTGTTCGAATGCAACGGTCACTTTGGCGCGTATGGCTTGTCCTGTTGGAAGACTGGGGGGCACGGCAAGCTGACGCTGGAGGAAGCGATTGCGCATTCGTGCAATGTAGCGCTTGCCCAGGCCATGCTGTCCCTGACGCCGCAGCAATTTGAAGAAACCGCAGCGAAGCTCGGTCTGGGTCAGCAGGTCGGTCCTGTATGGGAGCGCGGTTCGGGGGAATCGCTGCGCTTGCTCGATCATGAGCAGGCAGGATTGCTGTATGCGGCGCCCCATCTTGCCGAAGATGAAGGAGCAAGGGTGCAGACAGCAATCGGCCAACGGGATGCGCGCATGTCGCCGCTGCAGGCTGCTGTCATGCTGCAGCCCATCCTGCACGATGGCAAGCTGCTCGCACCGCAGCTTATAAAAGATATCCGGTATGCGAATGGCACTACCGCATATCGGATCAAAGAGGAGAGTCCGGTTCGGGATGCATTGAGCAGGCAAACGGCCCGACAGCTGAGGAAGGCGCTGGAGAAAGCGGTGAATGAGGGGACCGGACGGGCGCTGGCGGATATGCGCTGGCCGGCTGCCGGCAAGAGCGGAACCGCTCAGACAGGCGCGCATAAAGAGAAGGAGCACCATTGGTTTGCCGGCTATGTACCAGTGGAGCAGCCGCGCTATATTATTGCCGCAGTTGTATACGATCAGCCGCCGGGCTCTGTCCATCAAGGGGTTCGCCTCTTTCGGAAGGTAGCGGAAGCGCTGATGTCTGCCGATGAGCAGGGCGCTAATCGGAGCGATGGATAAGCCGATCGGTGGCTTGCAGCTCGCCAAGTGCAGCGGCCCCGATTCCGAACATGGCTGCTTTAAGCTCGAAGGTGAAGCGGGCCATAGTCTCATCCAGCTTGTGTTCCGATTCGGCGGCCGCCTTGAGCAAGGCGCGGCCAGTGCCTGACAGGTTTGCGCCTAAAGCCAACGCCTTGGCCGCATCGACGCCATTCTGAATGCCGCCGCTGGCCGCAATCGTCATAGCGGGTAGGGCCCGGCGAACTTGAATGAGGCTATCCGCAGCGGAAAGGCCCCAATCGCCGAATGCTTCGGCTGCCTGCCGCTTGACCGGTTCAGGTGAGCGATAGCCTTCCACTCGAATCCAAGAGGTGCCTCCGGCACCAGCCGTATCGATAAAAGCAGCACCGGCGTCAGCCAATTGTCGGGCGGTATCGGCATCTATCCCCATCCCTACTTCCTTGACGCCTACCGGTACTTCAAGCTGCCTGCATAGCTGTTCGATCTTGGCGAGCAGTCCTGCGAAATCTGTATCCCCGTCCGGCTGGAAAATTTCCTGCATCGGATTGAGATGCAGGACCAGACCATCTGCTTCGGCCATTTGGACAAGCTGCCTGCAGTCGTCAATGGATACGCCATAATTCAATTGGACGGCGCCCAAATTCGCGAGGATTGGGATCGAAGGCGCCCACTGACGAACACAAAACGTGCGGGCTGTTTCCGGATGCTCCAGCGCTGCACGCATCGAGCCAAGACCGAGCGCCCACCCGTGAGCCTCGGCGGCTTCAGCGAGCAGACGGTTCAACTGCCAGGCTTCCTCTGTGCCGCCGGTCATCGAGCTGACCAGCAGCGGGGTCTGGAGTGGCTTGCCTAGAAATTGGGTGGCAGTAGATATGTCTGCAAAGCGAATCTCCGGCAGTGCTTTGTGTACGAAACGATAATTCCCCCACCCGCTGTCAATGCCGCGCCCGGCCACATCCTTTTGCAGGCAAATATCAATGTGCTCGGCCTTGCGCCGGGTGATGGCGGATGAGGCCTGCAGGTTGCGTTCCATGTGGTTCCCCTTTCCTCGTAATCGATTCTCTATAGTTAGTGCTGGGTATATGAGATAAGAACTCGTGGTTCATTCTCGCTTATTTAGCCAAGGCTGTCAACTTTTTCACTTCTCTATGTTACTATTCCGTGATAATG
>NZ_BOVK01000099.1 GCF_018403685.1 Xylanibacillus composti | reverse complement strand
ATGAAGATAGCTACGAGGGGGAGCTTGAAAACCCACTATCTTTGAATCTGTATACGTATGTGCATAATAATCCGCTCACTAACATTGATCCTACCGGACATTGGTGTACAGCGACAGTAAACGGAAAGTACTATTCGCATCCGGGGCAATGCTCTGGGAGTGGAAACGGGCAAGACTACATTTCCGATGACAATGCTATTAATTTTGGCAGAACAATATATAATGCAGGGGAAGCTGTAGGCACATATTATCCAGAAGGATCAATCCGCATTGAAGGCGATCCAACAGGGATTTCGGATGCCCTCATTGGATGTGCTTATGACAACCAGTGTGCAGGCTTTGTAACCGGAGGGGTTACTAGCGCAGCCAATGGAGTCAAAGAAGGGGTTAAGGCTGTTGGCATAGGAACTGCTCGGGTTTTGAATTGGAGCAAAGAAATTGCGAACGGCAAGCCGAAGCCTAATCCTGGTATAGAATTCAATCCGTATGGTTCAAGGGTACAAACCGGAGTCGATCCCAATACACTTGTTCCAGCTAAAGACCTCAAGAATTTAACGAATATTCCAGGCGGCGCACAGAGAGTAACCAACGCCGTAAAGCATGGCGGCGATAAGCCAATTATTGTGGATAGAAACGGAAAAATCCTTGATGGCCACCATAGAGTATACGATGCGATCAGGAAAGGGCGAACCGTGGATGTTCAAATTGGATATTAATAATGGGTGGTTGTGATGGAGAATAAAACACTTTCAAGTCTATTGAATGACTTGCATAAAATCATTGTATTTGCACGTTATCTGGTCAGTAGCAACTACGAGAAGGATGCGGTAATCGAGATTCTACAAACCATCGAGGGAACGCTGACTGGTGTCTCTAACGGCCGGGAGTATGAACGCGCAGCATTTATCGAACGGATTCTTGAAGAGGTTAGCGGTGATCCATCGGTAATGGAACTCTTTTCCGACTCATTGCGAGATCCAGAATACAGCGAGATCACGGATAATGAATCAGAGATCATGAAATATCTTCCCGTTATAGATGAAGTGATGAAAGAAGCAAGAATGAATTACAACGAGGGCAATGCCGAAAAATCGCATGATTTGCTTGATTGCATTCACAACCTTCCGGTTTTATTGCTTAACAAGAAAAACTGGAAAGCCAAAGTATTTTGGAAAACGAGCATGAAGCATTACAGGGAGAAATGGCAGGATGACGATTTTTTGGTTCAAGAGGAACAGAGATTAATTCCACAACCATTGTTCAAAAGATGGATGAGCTAAGACGAAACATCGCCACAAGCGAGCTTCTGCTCCTTGTGGCTTTCTTTTGCACGTTGAACGGAAAAACTATCGCATACTGTCTTATGCGCTTCTCGATACGAGCGTTAAAAATCTCCGAATGATCAATTTTATGCCTACGGCAACGATACGGATCATTCGTAAGCTTTTTGGCGTTGTAAGCCGCTTCGCTGCGCGACCGAGTGAACCAACGCCATAAAAACATACCGCCGCTAGGCGGCAACATCGCTGCCGTATTTGTCCGGCAGCTTGCATGCTTGATGCCTCGCGGGCAACCCTTCCTAATGATCCAAATACATGCCAACGGCAAGAACACGGATCATTCTGATGCTTTTTGGGCGTGGAAAGCGGCTCCGCTTTACGACCGAGCGATTCCACGCCCTAAATCTTTACCGCCGCAGCTTGTCCGGCGGCCTATTAATTCGGGATTATCCTTCGCTGAACAACCAACAAACCTTGTTTTCCGTGCCGTAGGCACGCCATGAATTTGAACTTCCCCCCCGCCTTCTCTGGTATACCTACGATGCCTTTCCTTCCAAGTATAACCCCAGAAGTCCCCTTCCCTATTTTAAAACCGCTTAGAGCTGTTAAAGAAGTCAAACAGATGATTGCTTCGAAGGGCGAATCGCTCTGCAGGCTGGATCAACAACGGGCAACCCGTTAGGTCCATAATTCTTCATCATCTT
>NZ_BOVK01000098.1 GCF_018403685.1 Xylanibacillus composti | reverse complement strand
TTCCTAGCTCACCCTAAAAGCTCTTATTTTTTAGGGCAGACGAGTTGGTTTAAACGCGAAATTTATTAAATATTAATATTCATTTCATTCACTTATCTCGTTTATGATCTCGAAAAAACTCTTTCATTATTTTCCTATGTTCTGTATACATTCTCGAGTTACCGAATAAGTCTAATAATTTTTTTCGATCAAAATAAAGTGTACTTGGGAAATTTCTCATTTTGAGAAAATCTTTAAAAATCTTTCTCTTTTCGTATTCTTGCATATATTCAATCGCATCCGTAGAAAAATTACCCGATGTAACGAATACAGGTAAAATTCTCTTCCCAGTGGACTTGCCGATTATTTCGCATGTTTTTTCAAAAAACTTCCTTACAGAATCCTTATCATTTTCTGTTTCACCCAGTTCTACTTGGGTTCCTTCATTATATCCTTTTGTCTCACAGACAATTAAGTAATCATCATCCACTGAGGCTGTAATATCACATTCGCATTTTCTACCTAGTGCTTCATATTTCCAACCAATTCTAGAATTATAACCTTGGTTATTGAATACTGATGCGACTAAAAAATTAAACACATAGCCTTTTAATGAACCAAACTTCCCATCATGACCACTTGCATCTGATGCAGCAAGAACTTTCGCTAATGCTTCTGGGTCTATTTTTCTGGGATCAAGATCTCTAACCATTTTTAATGCATCAGCAATTTTTGTACCAAACACCTCAGATATTGAGATTACCATTATTCCACGTTGTCTAGCTAACTTCAATGCATCTTCATTAATACTTTGAACAAAACACACTGGCAAGATTCTAAAGTTATCTTTAACTTTTAGTCTTCCGTATATAACACTTATTCTACTGATAAATCCAGTTACATCAAATCGCCTCATAACTCTGTGTAAAATAGATTCAATAACAATAACTGAAGGGATTTTATCTTCAGAAGGTTGAAAAGCGTTGGGCTCATTAGCTTTATATAATCCCCATAAATAAGAGTATCCTATTGCATCCCAAGAGAATCCATTATAACTCTTCCCCTGCAATAGATGAGTACTATTCGCACCAGCAAAATTCATTCTTTCTAGCCATTCCAATAAACTTCCAGTGAAGTCATCGGTGAATTCCAAGTCTTTCAACCTTTTTTGTAGGTTGCTCTCATCAATGTTTACTGTTGATACCCATTCCTTTTTAGCAACAATAAACTGCTCTCCTCCAAAATCATATAATGGTTCAATAATATTTAATTTCAGTAACTCATCAATTATCTGATATACTTCTTTTTGCTTTAATCCCATTTTCTCCTTTTCTGCTTTGTTGACTACTCCTGCGCAGATTTTGGAGAATTCACGGAGATGTAGAAACCCCTGCAATTCTACAAATGCCTGAAATATTCGATGAAAAGTTTCTCTATGATCAGGCATAATCTCCTTGATTTTAGAGTTTAGGTTTTGCTTTGGAAGAAAATAAAGCAGTTGGTTTTGTGAAAATCTTACTGGGTCAGTAGTAAGTAAAATTTTATCTTTCCGCAATCTAAGTAGAACTTGTCGCGCATTGTTTGGTTTAATGTTGGTTTTGAGTACTAGTTGTTCTTGAAGTTCGCTTCCCAATAATGGCCCCGCGGCTTTCAGTATCTCGATACATATTCCTGAGTAATTTTTAGTCTGCATTAACCCTCCGCAAATTTTGAATTATTTGATTGTAACACTGACCTTATTATATATTATATAATAACTACGGAGGACATGTTTTCTAAGATTGAAGTAAATAATGTATACTGCAAATATAGTTAAATAACTGAATACATAATTCGAAAAAGGTTTATAATATATAAAACAACTTATAAGGATATAAATACTATGACCAATCAAAGAAAGTATAAAGCTTTTAACTCAGAGGAAGACTTAGTAGAAATATTTATAGCTAATCTGTTAAACAGCACCATTAAAAACTCCCCACTGATCTTACGCGAGGTAGATTGCTGGCAGGGACGTGCTGATATAGTTGCGGCATTTATAAAAGATAAGGAACCTTTTCCACAGTGCAAACAAATCTCTTATCTAAAGCATTACACAAGTGCCAATATTATTGCTTTACTTCACAAACGGGCCCCTCGATCAAAAACATATATATTAAAGTATTTGGGTCTATCAGAGGAAACCATTAATAGATGGCTATTTAACTTATTGCAAGCTGACGTAATTAGCATCACTCCAAATGGATGTTATACAATTAATGAAAAATTCAATATACCAACTATTGAACTATATGCCTATGAAGTTAAGTTATCGAATTGGAAGCGAGCTCTTTATCAAGCTTCCCAGTACAAAGGATTTTCAAATTACTCTTATGTGGTAATGCCTGCAAAACATATAAATCCAGCAGTTAAAAACATTGAAGCTTTTAGGATAAATAATGTTGGCCTGATTCAAGTTGAAGAATCAGGCAGCCAGAAAGTTTTATATAAACCAACAAAAATAAAGCCCAAAAAAAAGTCATTTCATTTAATAGGAATAGCACATGTACTTCATGAAATGGATAGCCTGATTGTTAAACATTAGCCTGCTTTCTAAAGTCATTGATTGAATCATTCCATATTGTTAAATGATGAGGTTGGGATGAATGCTCAAGCGGCACATATGATGCATTTAAGAGAGAGTATAGACCTAGTGCATTTGCAATTGTTTGTTGCATTGCGTCTAACTTGCTGGAAATGTCATTATGAGGACTAACTATATGGGTTATTCCGTTACATAATGCCTCCCAATGTTGCATATGCCCCGTATCTCTGTCCCATGGAGCTGAAAGAGGGTTTGATGCTGTTAGAATTCTAGTATCATAAGATGTTCCTGAAAGAATCTGTGGTAACAGAGTTGTTGAATTTGATATTGTATCAAGTTCAGACATTAATATCGAATTAAGTAATGGCCAAGATGAGTATCTGTGTCTTGGCTGTCTTCCGCCACTAGATGGTAAAATTCTTTGTTGAACTGTAAATCTCCTTAATCCATTGTGCCATCCAGAACCAATTGCATAAGCACCTACTGATAGAAAAGGGATTCCAACAAAATCAGAATAGCCCATTATGACTTTATATTCATTTATTTCAGCCAATGAATAAATAGATGTTAAGATGTTTGTTAGTACAGTTTTGTTATCAAAAATTTGATTGTAAGCTGGACTGTTTCTAGCAATTGTAATGTAAAATCCTGTTGCATCAAGTACAGATATTTCATTTAAAAATTGATTGACCTGTAAAGTATCTAAGAATGCATTTTCATTTATTAGCAAAGAAATTACTAAAGGATTCTGAATCCTATTGTCACGGTGATAATCAATTGAATCCTGCGCTAAATTTAATACAATTTGAGTTTCCCTATCAGTAAAATTACTGATTAATATACATGGTGAAGTAATGTATGAAGTCCCCAAAGAATCTTGATAGTCTATAACATTAGAAGTTATTTTTCTAAGTTGTCCCGTCCCTCTAAATGCCGACAATGATAAATGACCTGGATAGTAGGGGTAACTAGGGAGATTTCTATCGTTAGCATTATTAAATGGTACATGGTAGAGTTGATTGTCAAATAATGTTTCAATATTTGGGTTTGTCATTTGTAACGTCTGAACAAAATTTCGCATATTTTGTTCTGTTTCATCTTTTGGGCTCAGTATAATACCGGAAAGATGATTACTGGCTAACCCTCTATCAATTTTATTACTCTTACCGAAACCATGTTGAGCGAATAACATTAAATTACCTCCTTAAGACGTTCTAGCTCTTGATAAAGACTTTCAATGCTTCTGTAACGCAAATGAGGCTGTTTAGCTAGTAGTCTCATAATTAGTCGGTTAAGTTGAATTGGAATTCCAGGTACAACCTCCATCAATTGTTTTGGAGTAATATTAACTATACTCCCCATTACTTGTGTTACATTCATTCCTTGTTGAAAGAATGGATGTTGCTGACTTAATGCCTCGTACATCAGTATGCCTAATAAAAATAGATCTGATCTGAAGTCAAGACTTCTACTAGGAGTTGTAATTTGTTCTGGTGACATATACAGCCTGCTTCCCACAGGTCCAAATGATGTCAGGGATTCCGAGTTTAAGTCAAAGGCAATACCAGCATCTAATAGTACAAACGATCCATCATCTCGCTTGATAACATTCTTTGGTTTGATATCTCGATGAATCATTCCAATATCCCATAGACTTTGTATTGCTAATGCAATATTTTGTGCAAGCATAATTGTTTGCTGTAGACTTAGTTTTTCTTCTCGAATTACTTTATGTAATGCTATCCCTTGAATATATTGCTCAGAAAAATAGAGAAGTCTTATATTGTTTATATCAATTTCTGTCATTCTAATCGGCCCTAATTTCACCAAATATGGGCTACTGCATCTATCCATTATTTCAATTTCTCGTTTTGCTCTTGCAACAATATCATTTTGTACTGCATCATCATCATCTATAACATCAGCAATTTTGATGAATTTAAGTACAAAGGGTTTATCATTAATTTCACAAGTAAACACCGTTTTTTGACCGCCGTTATCCAAAAATTCAACATTCCGAATATTCGGTATGTGGTTCTCTACATCTTCGACGGTTAGATTTGGCGCGCTCATAGATTTGCCCCCTCACTGTTCTAGTAGATGCATAAAATTATATCAGTAAATACTCCCCCTTTCCACTATAATCCAAATTATCATTAGTGCAAAAAGTCTTAAGCCGGCTTTTAGGGTGAGCTAGGAA
>NZ_BOVK01000097.1 GCF_018403685.1 Xylanibacillus composti | reverse complement strand
TTGTATTTCGGGACATTTCCCACGGTCCACGGCGGGAGTTGGCCATGACAAAGCAAGCCCACTCTGGAACACCGAGTGCTCGGAGCTCGCGAATTCGGGTGCGGACCCGTTTCCACTGCTTCCAGAGACACATGCGTAGCCTTCTGCGAATCCACTGGTCGAAACTTGCGACGTGCTTCTTCGCCGAGGCCAGCCGGAAGTAGCCAAGCCATCCCATCAGATAGCGGTTCAGCCGGGAGATCCGTTCCTCCATCGACATGGACTTGGACCGGTCGGTTAGCTCTCGAACTTTCTCCTTGAATCGCGAGATGGTCTTCGGTGCCAAGCGGATCGTTGCATCCTTCTTCGACAGGAAGCTAAATCCGAGGAACTTCCGATTCCATGGGCGGTCTACCGCGCTCTTGTCTCGATTTACTTTCAGTTTCAGCTTTCCTTCCACAAAGCAAATCACCGATTCCATGACACGTTCTCCGGCGCGCTTGCTTGCGACAAAGATGTTGCAATCATCCGCGTACCGAACGAACCGCAGGCCGCGCTTCATGAGTTCCTTGTCCAAGTCGTCCAGCAGGATATTCGCCAATAGCGGACTTAAAGGGCCTCCTTGCGGTGTGCCTTCTTCCGTCTTCTGGCAGACTCCATTTGCCATCACTCCGGCGTTGAGGTAGGACCGGATCAGTTTCAGGACACGCTTGTCCGTCACTCTCCTTGCCACCCTGGCCATGAGAATGTCATGATTCACCCGGTCAAAGAACTTCTCCAAATCCATGTCCACGACCCATCTCAGGCCACTTTGGATATGGCGTTGTGCTTGCAAAACTGCCTCATGTGCTCTCTTCCCCGGTCTAAATCCGTAGCTGTACCACGAGAATTGAGCATCGAAGATCGGATTCATCACTTGCAGAAGCGCTTGCTGGAGCAAACGGTCCATTACGGTCGGGATGCCAAGCAGCCGCACGCCGCCTCCGGGTTTGGGGATTTCCACCCGTCTGACCGGCATCGGTCTGTACGTTCCCGCGAGGAGTTCGGCTTTCACCGATTCCCAGTGTGTTTTCAGGTAAGCTTGTAGCTCCGCTACCGTTACGCCGTCCACGCCGGGGGCTCCTCCGTTTTGGATGACTCGCTTGTAAGCGAGCAGAAGGTTTTCCCTTCCCAGCATCTTCTCCAGCAGGTCGTTCTGGCCTTCGCGAGAGGAAGGGGCGACTTGTGCCGGCGAAGAACTCGGCACTCCGGCATACCCTTCCGGCTTCACCGTATCTCTTTGCCGTGAGCTCCCTTGCGGGATATTCTGCTGTCGTTGCTCTTCACGCGAACGCATCGGTTTCCTCTCTCCTTTCGGTTCGGCCCTTCCGCTTTCTGGCGTCCCGTACTTGCGTACTATGGCCTCTGCTGACTCCTGCGGATTCAGCGCAACCTCTCGGTTGCGGTTACGAAGTCACTTCGTGTATTCCGCAGGCCTCCCCAGATAAGAGCGTCATCTGTCTGCCCGCGACCACCCAAGTCTACAGGGCTAGCCCTTGGCGGCTTAGGATTTCGTTGTGTATGGGCAACTCATCCGTCTAACCCTGCCTCAAATTAGGTTCGTGTACCTTGGCCCGTGCATTTGCTTCCGGCTTCCTTCAGATTCCGCCTCGCGGCCGACACCCTTGCCCTTGGCTAACGGTAGGCGCTCGCCAGCCCCCGTTCGGGA
>NZ_BOVK01000096.1 GCF_018403685.1 Xylanibacillus composti | reverse complement strand
CACATAAATTTGGACTTGATCAGTTTTATACCTTTGATGGCATATTAAATAATGCTACTTACTTTTATGAAAAGGCTAAATCCGAAACAACCCTTGGAGACGAACAAATTACAGTTGGTAGGTATTAAGATGAATGTCATCAAATGGGGCTGATGAATTTACGATTCGTGGCAGAAGCCCTGGGAGCATCAATTCACTATGATCAGGATACACAGACGATTACGGTATCGATCTCACCGTTAGCTAATGGTTCGTTGAAGGAAAACAGGCAGGAAGAGCATACTGCTATTCAATTCATTAGGAACCTACTAACGGAAAAAAAAATTAACAGACAGAAATCATGGCGCCTGCCCTTCCAATTGAAATGTACGAGCTATTTGAAGAAATAGCTTTCAAAATAAGACTGGCTATTACAATAAATCAAGTGTGGTTCTTGGACATGGTGCAACAAGTGGGGCCTGGAAAACCTTTACCGTATGATAAGAGATTGGGTGTTACCGAAGAAGAATACGAATTCTTTATTGGGGTGGACGAATATTGGAAATTAATGACCATAGGAGAAACGGTAATCGATGTGCACAAATCGGATTCTTCAACCGAGCTAAGTGGTGCAGCTTTTCGAATAGCAAAGAGGATGGTCCTGAATTATAAGGACAACACTATTACTACTGAATTCGGAGAATTGCCCTACAAGAGCGAAATCGTTCCCTCTGATGGACAAACCTTAACAGGCCGGTGGGCAGGGCATGTTTGGAGATTGGAAAAAGAGATGGAGTATTTACAAATTTCAATAGGGCAGCACGAAGAATCGGGAAATATCTATATTTATATCAAAAAAGTTCAGATCGGGAGTAAAATCGAAGAGTTCTATATGTTACATCATTAAAAGCACGTTTGATATGTAAACAAAGAGCATTTGGTTTTGAACCAAATGCTCTTTCTTATCGCTCAGTTAATGACAATGGAATCAACGGTTTTTTCAATAATCTCTTTCCATCGCTGCAAGCGAATATCGTCCGCTTCTTCGAATATGGAATATTCGATAGCATAAACCATATCATCTGTATAGATGACATCAAGTACTGCCCGAGCCAGAAAATCTCCTGCATCGATTACATTTGTCTCATAACGAATGGCTTCATAGTCACCCATTTTAAACGCTGTTTCACGAATTGTCACTTCGTCAACATTCCCATTCGTTGACATTAATTGCTTCAGTCTATCTTCAGCAAAAAATCCCTGAGTATCTGCATAGATATTGGTGCAAGGACAATTTCCGCCTATCATGGAAAACAGAGGTTGAGTAGGATCTATAATTTCCTCCGTTATTGTTATAAAGAAACCCAGTTCAGTGGAAAACTCATTAACCATCCATTGATCTGTATAATCAAATTGAAATCCTAGCTCAGGCTTAGCATAAGTCAGATAGTGAATTTGTTCGTGATTATCAGGCTGTGGATTGAAGCTGACATTCGAAATACCCCACTTTCCGTCGGGCATTCGTTGAACCTCGTACCAATTTTCCTTCACTGTGCTATAAAAGGGACGCCAGCTTTGCTCATCTGTATACACCATAATTTTGTCTTCATTTATTACTTCCGCTCGCAGTGCCGTAATTCCTGTCCTAAACCATCCATCGCTAACTTCGAAAAAAAGTTCAGGTACTACTTTTTCAACAGACACCTTATCATTCACAAACAGAGTACTGGCTTGAACTTTATCCGCTTGATTCATATGTTGAATGAACTGCCGCACAGCTGCCACAGCCAACTTCTGCGGATCACCCATAACGATCATGCGATCTTCCTGGTCCCAACGGACCTCCATCCCGGTAGCTTCACCGACAAAACGAAGCGGCACATAAGTAGTTCCATTCAACTGTTGCGGAACAACTGTTAGGGGCTTTAGCTCGCCATTTATTCTAGCTTCTGTATCCCCAACCTTAATGTAAATCTCAACTCCCTCTTTGCTTCCAATGACGGCTTGTTTGGTTGCATCCCATTGCACTGTCAGCCCCATCTGTTCGAATAACGAGCGGAACGGCACCATGGTTGTGCCATCCAAAACAAGAGGAGGCTGTTCAAAATGCAGTCGTTCCCCGTTCAATGTAACTCCTAATGATTTTTTCTCTATCGAAAACAATCCAAGCCCTTCAAAATTAACTAAAATTCCGCCATCCTCTGTCATCATAGAATCTGTGAACGCTAACCACTCTGGATTATTCATAGAAATATGGAACAACTCATTCCCTTCAGAATTCCATGCTCGTATATCCCCGGTAAAAGTAGTGATGAATACATCTCCATCCTTATTACAATGCAAGCCATTGATCCAGGTGACAGGCATCCTCTCTGTGTACCATAGCTCCTTGTTATTTGCATCACGTGCGACCACAGCTTGTCCATTTCGAATCGTATAGCTTTGTTGCGCGCAGGTCACATGAAGATTCGCGCTCGCATCCGACTCAGGCAATTCCGCTAAGGTTTGCAGCATTTCTTGCCGATCCAAACGGGTATGGCCCCAGAGAAAATAACCATCCGCAGCCTGCTTTACATCGTAGGTCTTCTCCCCTACATTTAAGGTGACCCAGTCATACGCATCCTGCCTAATCAGATTCCCTTGCGCATCCAGCAGGAAAAATTCATTATCCGTTGCTACAACAATTTCCCCGTACTCGGAAAACTCCAGTTGAGTGACAGTTGTGCTGTAGAATCCATACTCGGTCATTTCTATTAGCGCATCATTCTGATAAAGCCATAATGGCTTACCATTCAAATTATAAGCCGCAATGCCTTCAGCGTGTACGAATAGCAAGGTTTCTCGCCGGATCATTTCATCCAGTGAGGATTGCGAAAAGTTTACATCTTCAAGATAATTAATTGTTTGCACTAATTCCCCTTGTTCATTGAAGAACTCTACACCTGTATATGTTGAAATATCGTAAGCTTTGTACATCACGATAAGATTCCCGTTAGGGATTCTGGCTAGCCCTGCTACAATCCCATCATGTGCTGTGCTCCACTTCTGCTGGCCATATTGATCCACTGCGTACAGCTTCCAGGAATCCGCATAATAATAGGTTCCCTCGCCATCCGTTAGTATGCGTGTGGGGGATGTATGATGGTTGCTCCACCTCCACGAAAATTCCCCGTTCGATAGAAACTCCATTACTGCCCCTGGCGTTTTTCGCTCTTCTATCGTTATCCCTACAGATGCTTGAGTTTCGGCATTAGCGTATGGAATATGAATAAATAAAACTAGCCACCCCAGTAAAATACTAAGACTGCATAAAACCTTTTTGCTTATCTGCATTGAGCTGACGTCCTCCCATTTTGTGTTATGCGCATTTCCTCACGTCCAACGATGAAGTCCAATGAACTTTTACCTAATCCGTATTGATTCAACAAGTACATTCTCCTTGGTCTCGCTTCTAACCCCAGGAAGGAAATTGCCACAAGTTAATAACTTGCGGCATTTCTATGAAACAAACTATTCTTTCTCCTGGAAAGTAACCCATACACCAATGGCTAAATCCGAACCATGCAACGCTAAAATAATCGAAGATGTTGGCGTTTCCCACTGATTGAATATAGACATATCTCCATTCTCCGCGGCTATCTCCCACTTATCCGGCTGATACTTATATTCTTCATTAGTCCAAACTGCCGTGCTGAACGGAGATTCGCCATAGATATCCGTCAGCAAGTCACGCAACTGGATAAATTCTTCCATGTACGCCACATTATCATTCGTCAAATCGGAGACAAGATAGAGCCCCTCAACCAATCGATTCTCTTTGAATTTATATTGCAAAGCATAACTTTTCTGCTCTACGGTTATTTCATATAGCAGCTCATCGCTTTTCTCTAATAATAGAAACGCGTTTTCTTCATTTGTCTTTACTTCTTCCAGCGACATGCCCCACTTCATATTTCGAAAATCCGTACCATCCGTTGTAGCGAATAACTGCTCCATTTCTACCATTGTCCCTAACGGTAGACTTAAATCAGGTCCAAATATAATACTGATATGTTCCTCATTTCCCGAAATGGACTTGTAGTTCCCTGGTCCCCGCCAGGTGGCGCCAAAATCGTCAAGTTCGGGCGAGCCATAATTATCCGCAAATATTGAAATGAGTTCCTCGCTAGTTGGGGCTAAATCTGACTGGACAAATCGATCATCCGTGGCGAAATATTGGATAAATTGAATCTCCTGACCATCGAAATGATATATTTTAAGTAACATGCCTAGATCAGTCTCAATACCAAACCATAACCTGTCTTCATATCGTGCCAAATACTGGGCGGGTTCCTTCAATCTTGTTTGAAACATGTTCCATTCGAAATGGAGAGAGTCCTGCATGATCGTATCATACAGCAATTGGGCTAAAGGCGTAACAAGTTCTGCAGTTTGTTCGTCACTATTCCACAACACCGTTTTACCAGATGCTTCCCCGATAAAACGTAGCGGAACGAATGTATTGTTATTATAAAGAATCGGTGCTTGGGATAGTTCCACGGCCTTCCCGTTTATGTACGCTTCACTTTCCCCCACTGTGAGTTCGACCTTCCACTCATCCTTGTAGCCTGTTACCGTTTTACTTGCTTGGTCCCAGTCGAATTGCAGGCCTAGCATACGAAAGATCGGTACAAACTGAACCATTGTCGTGCCCGATTGCACAACCGGATCGTGATCAAACTCTACCTTCTCCCCATCCAAAGTGACGGTTATCCCACTAGGCTGCTGGGCATACGCAGAATAACTTATGAATTGTGTCGAGCTGAGTACCAGAACGGTTAAGATAAGTAGAATCTTGTTTTTCATGTTTTCCTTCCCCCTCATGTTCTTTGCTGTCTTCTAGGCTTAGGTAATGAGATTTGTAGTAAGGCCTGTTGCATCTTGTCCATGATTGTATGAGGTGGCATCAAGGGAATTAATTACACTTCCTCAACAGTATATGGAAAGTTATTCCCTATTTTTAATTCGATCTCCCCCATTAGTTTCCTGCTTATGGGATGCAACTTCGAATAATCCCATGACAAACCTATTGATATGGTATAATCAGGATACCTGCTTGAGAAAGGATGAACGAATTGAAAATCTTCGTCTCTATGATTTTGGCACTGGTCCTGCTAGCTTCAGGAATATCGCCCACAACGACGAAAAGCTTTGTTGCAAGTGGTCCTTCTATGGCCCCAACTATTCATGACGGGGATCGGATAGTAGTTGACACGAGTCACGATCTGGAAATCGAACGTGAGGATCTAATCTTACTAGTGGTCGATGGCAAAGAATATGTCAAACGGGTTGTCGGTTTGGAAGGAGATGTCGTAGAAAAAACAACCCGCGATTCTATTACAATCCATGAAGAGAGGTATGAGTCTGTCATCTGGGGAGATGTGACATACCCGATTTCACTGGCTAAAGACGAGTTCTTTGTACTAGGCGACAATCTGAATCATAGCCTCGATAGCCGGACCTTTGGGGTCATCACAAGGGAACAGATCATAGGAAAAGTGATATCGATCCAAAGTCGAAACAAGGGGAACTAGGAATCTTCAGCTTGCAGCCGCTTCCGCGCCATTGTGCGCAGGGAGCGGACGAATTGCCTCTGCCATTCCATCGGATATTCGGTTCCCCATTCCTGAGTTCCCAGCAGATCAAGCGAATCGCTTCGCGGCTCTTCGTAGAACACGATTTTCGCCAGGATCGCAAGCTCCATATCGCCGAACGCAGCAAAGAGCGCTTCGTACTCCTCCCCATACAAGCAGTGAACCTACACCGGAAGTTTTATTCATCTTTTTAAGAGCAGGAACGCCTTTAATATAGAAGGAAGGGAGAAGAATCTGATTCCGCTCCCTTTTCATTGTATCAGCAGGCATATCCGCCCATTTGCTTCTTGCTTGTGCATCGCATGATCTGCGGGTCGTTCCCTTTTCCATCCAGATAGTTGCATGCTAATTGGATAACAACCCGCTGCAGCTAGGAACCGTTTTAGGTTCGACCGATCCAGAGGTCTTCCTTGGCTTCAATACTATGAATATTATCGATTGCGGAGAACCCATGGCCTAACCCATTCTAAATTAGCTTGATATCGTAATTGTATTGGACAAACTTATCTTCTTGAGTAAATCCAAAGCTTTCGTATAACCTCTGAGCGGTCTGGTTATCCCTGGCAGTGGACAAGGATAGTGAATTTGCCTCTGTCCTTTCCGCGAACCGGCGAGCAGCTTCCAGGAGCTTTCTTCCTACTCCCTGCTGCCTGCAACGACTAGCCACATACAAGTCATTCAAGATCCAAGCCTTCGTCATCGAAAGCGAAGAAAATGTCGGGTATAGCTGCGCAAAACCTACGGCCTGATTTTCAACAGCATGATAAGCAAGGAATATAACAGACTCTTGATTCACAAACTTCGCTTTTATAAATGCTCTTGCTCCTTCCAAATCTGACGTTTTCTCGTAGAAGATACGATAATCATTAAATAACGATACGATTTCATCCAACTGCTCTATGGTTGCCTGCTGAACTGTGATTGTTGCCATTTGCATGTTCATCCTCCCTGATCATCTCACTTTTTATGACAAATATGAAATTACTGAATTTTTAACCAACCGACCGACTTCAGGTGCGATTTTATAACCTCCACCGCTCCAACCTGAACAGATGAATAAACCCTTGACCTGATCGGAACTTGAAAGAATTCCCCGATTATCCGCTGTGTAAGCATCAAAGCTGCGTTTTCCCCCAGAAACTGCTGCACTTGTCATCCAACTTAATCTCTTTACAGCCTGATTTTTTACGTATTCTACGGCTAGTGAATCAACTGAATACTGCTGATCAGGATGAATATCCCATTGGTCCGTAGGCGCTCCAATTGATATAATACCGCCCGGACCCGGTCTGCTGTATAATTGGGTGGTATTGTCAATAAACGGCGGTGGTCCTGTTATGCCTTCGGGACAGATGTATGCATTCATTTGTATCGCTTTGGTACGAATACAATCCGCCTCCGAGCTGAGCCCCTCCAAGAGCATCTTGCTCCATGCTCCGGCCGCTACAATAACGACATCCGACTCCATTCTTCCGATAGAAGTTTCTATCCCTGAGACTTTCCCGGACTGTACGATCAGATTCTTGACTTCGACTCCCTCGTAGGCGATTCCTCCCTGTTCACGGCCGTATTTGATCCACGATAATGTCGTTTGAACAGGATCACCGTATCCTCCACGCTCCTCATAGATCGCAACGCCTACATTCTCGAATCGAATGGGCAGCTTAGCTTTGTCTAGATCCAGTATTTGAAGCACTGGCAGCTTGCTATTGATTCTAGCTACTTCCCTAAAGGCATCTTCTCCTCTGTTCACTGGTTCCAAAAAGACGAAACCAGTTTGCGTATATCCGCACTCCCCTCGATACAAATCCCGAAAGTTCAAAAAAACAGGCATGCTCTCAAATGCCAGGTCACTTAAATAAGAATCTGGATGATACGTTCGCAGCATCCCGCCTGACTTGCCAGTAGACCCTTGGGCAAAGCTAGACTTCTCAATTAATGCGACAGATGTCATACCAGATTCAATCAACTGCGCAAAAATGGAGGCGCCTATTACTCCTCCCCCAACAATGACGGCATCAAACCACTTTTTCTCCATGTTTTGTTTTTCTCCTATGATACAAGATATACATAGCCATAAACAATGCAGATATCACAATCATCCAGCCTATAAAAAACATGGATATCACGCAAAATATGATGGATATGAGAGAATATATCCGATACAACCCCGCGTTTAAGTTGCGATAAGTTGCAAGAAATGTGATTACATACACAAGAATAAAACTGCTGTTAGCGAATAAAATCAACTCCTTCTCCGTCCCTGTTCCAAAATACAGCAGCAGCAAAACAAGCCCATAAAAGGCTAGCAGCAAAAATAATGATAAGTATGGAGCATTCGTAGTCCGTGAGACTTTGGTAAATACGGCCGGTATAACACCATCTCTAGAAAGAGCTGTCACAAGTCTCGAAGCCCCAAGCACCCATGCATTCGTACATAATACCATCAAAATTATGGCTGCAATTGTACCCATATAAGTCGCGTTTGGCGTGCTGATTTCACTTAGCAGACTTGCGAGGACAAGCGAGTATTCGTCAGACTTCCCATAAGAGAGCACCATAATTACCGAAGTCGTAAGTGCCAGATATAGGATGCCTACCAAGCCTACGGCAAGCAATACTGCTTTTTTATAGGTGCGCTTTGGATGCTTGACTTCTTCCGCGATTGTGGAGACATTCTCCCAGCCTAAAAATGAATAGAAACAAACGACCATGGCTGCTCCGATTGAAAAATACCCATTTGGCGCAAAAGGAGTTAGATTTTCAAGCTGAAAATGTGGTACTGCAATGAAGACAGTCGCCAATAGTCCTGCAATCAATGCGGCCAGAATGCCCAACTGAACGCGACTGCCTGTTTTGATATGAAGCAGATTGAAAAGCACTGACAGGAACATAAAGCCAAAACCAACGGCTAGCACCATGCCATTTGTAGCTGGTAGTTGCCACAGATGCAGCAAATATCTGGCTGATGCAATGCCCATAATCGGATTTCCAGCAATCATCGTAATCAAGAGCAAAAATCCTGAGGCATCTCCAATCCGCTTGCCGAACATTAATCGAATATAATGAATTAACCCTCCGCTGTTTGGGTACAGCATGGAAATTCTAGCGAAAAGGAAGGCAAGAGGAATAGAACTGAGAATCAGAATAATCCAAGAAATCAATGAAGCCGGACCCGCAATTTGGTAGGCAATTCCCGGAACAACTAATATCCCTACGCCTACGACAGAAGAGATATAAAAGGCAGTAAGTCCCCATGTCCCCAATTTCTTTTCAGAATCAATCTCCATCATTGCCTTAACCTCGCACCATGTATTATGAAATACGTTGATTTCTTAACGCATAATAGAGCCCTTTGCCTTGAGTAAGCTCTTGGTGAGTGCCAAACTCAGCGATTTTCCCATCCTGCAACACATAAATGATGTCTGCGTTTT
Source organism: Xylanibacillus composti (assembly GCF_018403685.1). Lineage (NCBI taxonomy): Bacteria > Bacillati > Bacillota > Bacilli > Caryophanales > Paenibacillaceae > Xylanibacillus > Xylanibacillus composti. The sequence continues at coordinate 12,911 of NZ_BOVK01000096.1, read as the reverse complement.
CAATCGTGGATAGCCGGTGAGCAATCACAACCATAGTTCTATTTTTCGAAAGTGTAGTTAATGATTCGTGAATCAGTCTCTCCGAATCTGAATCAAGAGCCGAGGTTGCCTCATCAAGTATGACAATGGGTGCATTCTTCAAGAATGCTCTGGCAATGGAGATACGTTGTTTCTGTCCTCCAGATAGCTTCGATCCACGTTCGCCCACCTGGGTTTCATATCCTTCCGGGAATGAAAGGATGAACTCATGGGCAATCGCGGCTTTTGCAGCGCTCTCCACCTGTTCTCTGGTCGCATTGGGACTCCCAAATCGAATGTTTTCATAGATGCTGCCCTCAAATATATAGGCGTCCTGAGGGATAAATGCAATCATCTCTCGCAATTCAACGAGCGAGTAATGACGAAGAGGCACCCCATTTATGAGAATTTCTCCGTCGAATTGTTTGTAAAACCCAAGAAGCAATTTGATCAGCGTAGATTTCCCCCCGCCACTCGGTCCTACAAATGCGGCAAATTGCCCGTTTTCGATCTTAAAATTGATATCTTGTAGCGCAGGAGCCTTCGCAGTATACGAAAAATTGACGTGTTTGCACTCAACCATACTCTGTGATACGGCGGTAGATTGAGGAAGTGCTTTTCCGTCGTCTTGTTGTTCCCTTTCCATTTCAAGCAAACCGAACACGCGAACCGCCCCTGCAAGCCCTCCTTGTACTTCAACAACAAAGTTGCTGATTTGTAAAAAGGCATTGGCCATATTGAACTGCAATTGTGCGAATGCAATGAGAATACCGATTCCAATGTGCCCGGTAATAACCATAAATATCCCCGCTAGAATGACGCCATAATAATTGAAGATGCTTATGAAATAGCTAATCCCGTCCATTAGCGCTATCTTCCGGCCAATTTGTTTTTTTGTAACGGTAATCTCCTCATTGACCTCGAGATTCTTATGTACAATCACTTGCTCCGCTTGATACATCTTGATTACCCTTAAGCCAGACAGCAAATCAATCGTCCGTTCCGTCAGCTTCGCTTTTTGAGACTGAAGTCGATCAGTCGATCGGCGCAGGCTGTGAGCGAAGCGCGTAATGAATAGGGAAGATACTGCGGTGATTAAAACTAGCACAATGGCAATTCTCCACTCTAGCAGAAACATCGTAACGATAGATCCAATGCTATAGCTTACAAAATAGGCAAAAGAACGGAACTGATTCAGGAAAAGTTCTTCCATCGTGTTAAGGTCTGTTGTCAATCTCGAAACGAAATCGCCGGTATGCTTATCTTCGAAGCTGGACATCGGCAGATGACTTACGTGGCCGTACATTCTGCTGCGCATCTCTTGAATCCACTTTTTCACTTGAAACATAGCCATATACTTACATACGGATGCAAATACGGATACGATAAGAATACTTATACTGAATAAAATTGTTGCATGCAAAATAGCATCGGTATCTCTAGCCACTGCCGCCTCGAAAGAGTCAATATAAACAAATGCAGCAATAATGGGAAGACTGGCATGCGACATGGCATCGCCTAATATTCCTACTGCGTAAAGCCACCTTCTCTTTGCCATCGCACGAAACATGACGCTGCACTCGTGCAAATTGGTTCGAAGTGTCTTCATGATTTATATCCCCCTTCCCATGGACGGTCGCGTTGCTGCATAAAGATCTCTATAGATCCCTGCCCTATTTACCATGACCTCATGGGTACCGCGCTCTATTATCCTTCCTTGATCCATGACAATAATTTCATCTGCATCTTTTATTGTGGAGAGGCGATGTGCAATAATTATCGTAGAACGATCCCGGCAAATATCCCTCAACGCCGTTTGAATCGACTCTTCGGAGTGAGCGTCCAATGCCGAGGTCGGTTCATCTAACAGCAAGATAGGGGCATTCTTTAGAAATGCTCTGGCTATAGAAAGTCGCTGCTTCTGCCCCCCGGACAAATTTGAGCCTCGTTCCTCTAAGAAAGTGTCGTAGCCCTGTGGAAGGCTCATGATGAACTCATGGGCATGTGCCGCCTTGGATGCCTCAATTAACTCTTCCTGGGTGGCATCCGAACGGGCATATTTCAGATTATCCATAATGGATGCGGGAAACAAAAAAGTATCTTGGGAAACGATTGAAATTTGCGATCGGATGAACGCGATATCCAACTCTCGCATATCTCTGCCCCACATTTCAATGCTTCCGGAAGACAGTTCATATAAGCCGCAAATTAAATTGAAGACGGAAGATTTCCCTGCTCCACTTGGCCCTACAATCGCCAACGTCTTGCCTTTTTCGAGAGTCAAGTCAACTCGATCCAATACTTTTTTCCCGGCGCCATAGGAGAAGGATACTTGTTTGAGCTGAATCGCGACTTCGTTCCTCAGATTTGTATAAACCGTCCCTCCCGTCCTTTCCTGTTCTTGAGACAGCACACCTTCTATTCTTTCTGTCGCCGCCAAGACCATTTTGAAATTACTAATTAACTGGGGCAACGCCGAGATCGGATTGATGACCTGATTGATCAAGACCAAAAAAACAAGCAGTTCTCCTACAGAAATGGCGCCAACTGCTGCCATGTATGCACTAATTATGGTGCAGAGAAAATAAGTTCCCCACATTTGCAGGGTATTAACTGGCTCCATCCAAGCTTTTCTACGCTCGATTTTCATCGATTGCTGGAATAAATGATGCAAAACACTTCTAAATCTATTTATGAATATGTTTTGCAAATTGTAGGCCTTGACTACGGCTATTCCCCCCACCGTCTCCTGGACACTTGAATTGATCTGTCCAAATCTGGATTGAATATCCGCAGTCATTCGGTCAATCGGCCTTGCTAAACGTCCAATTAAAAAGGAAGAAGTAGGAATGAGTATGACACTAAACAATAACAATTGCCAGTTAATATGAAACAAATAAATAAACGCACAAACAAATACAAGCGGATAATAAATGTATTCGTAAAACTTGTTTTCTAGTACATTCTCTATAACCGCTGTATCATTATTCACATGCGAGCCAAGATTTCCAGAATGCTTGCTCTCTACAACAGAGATCGGCATTTTTACAAACTTCTGAAACAGTCTTGCTCTGATGTCACGGATTACATATGCACTGAAATGAATAGAAGAAAGTTTGATTAAGAATTTGCAAGCGACTCCCGCCGTTATTGCTATCAACATAGCATAGACTAAGGGGACAACTTGATCCACTTCCTTTTCAAATGCGGTATCCAATACATTCTTGGACAAGATTGCCAGTGAAACATCAATAATACCCACGATGATGGAGAAGAGGACGCTTAACCAAATCCATCCCTGGTAGGGTCTGATCCATTGGACAAATGTGTACAATGCGGATGTATCCTTAATCGCTTTCATCGCTTCCCCCCATCACTCCTTCGCACAACTCACTGCCTGGATCGAAAATAGTCCGCAAACTGCTTAATTGTACGATAACGAAATACTCCGATATGATCGACCGGATATCCCTTCGATTCGAGCTCCAGTTCCAGTTTGACTGCCAGTAGAGAATTCCCCCCGAGATCAAAGAAGTCGTCTAACAGGCCGATCTGATCCTTCCGAAGCAGTTTTCTCCACAACTCCAATAGTTCCTTCTCAATCGTGTCACTGGGCTGCAGCTCCTCTGACTCCCTACCCTCCACCTGACAAGCCTGGAACTCGGGAAGTTTTTTTCGATCGACTTTCCCGTTATGCGTAAGCGGGATTCGATCTAGACGCATCACAAAACTCGGCACCATATAATGGGGCAGTTTTTGTTGAAGAAAACTTCTTACTTGCTTGTCCTCCACATTTACATCGCCAACATAGTACAAATATATTTTTTTCTCTTCATGTTCTCCGCTCACTTGTACAACAGCTTCCCGGACAGCACCATGCTGAAGGGCCGTATGTACGATTTCATCCATTTCAATGCGCAAACCACGGATTTTAATTTGATTGTCTGATCGACCTAAGTAATCCAGATTGCCATCCGGCAACCATCGTGCAATATCTCCAGAGTGGTACATGATCCAACCTGGACGAAAAGGACAAGGAATAAACCGCTCGTTGGTCAATTCAGGCAAGTTCAAATATCCTCTTGCGACCCCAACTCCTGCGATCCACAAATCACCCGGAACTCCGATCGGCAGCAACTGCAAGTCCTCGTCCAAAATAAAAATGTGGATATTGTCAATAGGACGCCCGATTGGAACCGAACCTGTTACAGAGGCGCTCCTACAAGGAAAATGTGTAACATCGATCGTCGCTTCTGTAGGCCCATATAGATTAATAAGTTGCGCTTGACTCAACGATAAAGCCTTAAAACGCTGCACATGCTGAATTAGCAGGGCTTCTCCGCTGGTAAAGACATATCTGAGAGATGTTAACAGCTCCGATCGGCTATCGCGCTCCAAATATTCAAGGAAAAGCGAAAACATGGAAGGAACAAAGTGCATGACAGTGATATTGTGCTCCTTCACTGCGCGAGTAATCTCAACTGGATCCTTCTCTGATCCGGGCTGCAACATGTAGAGTGTAGAGCCGTTAAAGAACCACCAGAACAATTCCCACACCGATACGTCAAATACATAGGTAGTTTTTTGCATTACTGTATCGTCCGTACCGATCGGATACGTTCTTTGCATCCAGTGGATGCGGTTTACGACTGAGTGATGCTCAATCATAACCCCCTTTGGGTTACCTGTTGTACCTGATGTATACATGACATAGGCCAAATCTGAAGAACTATTGAGCGGCCTTAAATTTTGTTTCTCATTCCTGTCATCCGTACCAGACCACTCATCCAACACAAGCACATGTTGGTCCCCGTTAAGTTTAGAGACATATTTGCGTTGCGTCAGAATCACGCCAGCATTACTATCCTTAAGAATATAAGACACCCTTGATTCCGGTAATTCCGGATCAATAGGTATATATGCGCCTCCCGCCTTAAGAATCGCCAATATCCCTACTACCATGTCAAACGAACGCTCCATAAACATGCCTACTAGTTGGTTAGGACCGATCCCCTGTTCACGTATGCAATGAGCAATTTGGTTAGACTTTTCGTTTATTTCCATGTATGTCATGCTTTGATTCCCGAAGATCACCGCAACTTTGTCAGGGGTCCTCTTCACTTGTTCTTCAAATAGTTGATGGATTGTCACATCCTTTGGGTAATCAACTAATGTATGATTGAATTCCGAAAGCAGGCGGCGTCTAGTTGGCTCGGTTACGCTTGACAACTGGGCAAGCATCATATCCGGTCTGTTTAAGACAGTTCGCAGTAAATGAACGTAGCCTTCAGCAAATTGTTTGATAGTTTGTTGGTAAAACAAATTAAGATTATATTCAAACTTCAGACCAATCCGTCCATCTCTTTCGACAGCCTCCAGCATCAAATCGAATTTCGAAGCTCCATGCTCGAACGGAAAAGGCCGCAATTTCAAATCACCGAGCTGCTTCTCAGAAATATGCATCCCCTGCGATACCAGCATAACTTCTTTCAGATCCATATTTTGCAATACAAACATAGTAGTAAAAAGAGGATTTCTATTGCCGTCTCGTTCCAGCTGCAACCGGTCAACCAAACGATCAAACGGGTAGTCTTGCCGATCAAATGCTGCCAAAACAATATCTTTTATTTCGGATAAGAACTCTGCAAATCTTTTATGCTTTGAGGGCTTAGATCGAATGGCAAGTGTGTTAATAAACATCCCAATCATGTGCTCTATATCCGCGTGATTTCTTCCCGCCATCGGCGTACCTACGATGACATCCTCTTGTTTTGTATATTTCATTAGCATAATGGAATATACAGCTAGTAAAACCATATATTTAGTCGTGTTCGTCTCCCGGCAAAACTGTACTAGACGAAGGTTCACGTCTTCGTCTAAATAAACCTTCTCTCTTGTACCTTCAAAAGTAAGCATCTCCGTTCTTGACAAATCAATAGGCAAATCCATGACGGGGAGCTCGCCTTCGAACTGGTTTAACCAGTATTCTTCGTGCTTAAGCCACTCTCTGCTCCTCTGATTGTTCCAAATTGCATAATCCTTATATTGAACCTTGATTTCCGGTACGGTCTCGTTATTGTAGAACATGAACAGTTCCTGCAACAGAATGCTCACTGATATGGCATCTGCCACGATATGATGAACATCGTACATAAATAAATAAGTGTTTTCCTTCTGCAAGGCCATAAGTCCTACTCGAAATAACGGGCCTCTTGCCAAATCAAATGGCCGAATGAAGCTCTTGACAACATCCTCTGGTGCTTCGGTCGTTTCTTGCCTATATTCAATCGCAACGGAAAAATGAGGATGGATGACTTGAATGGGTTCGTCTTCGACCCAAGAAAATGTCGTTCTTAACGATTCATGCCTATTCACCAATTGTTGCAGGGCAACTTCTAGTTTGGCTGAATCCAACTCTCCCTCAATGACCATAACGCCAGGGATGTTGTACGCAATATTAGGGCCAAATGTCCGGTTCAATATATACAGCCGTTTCTGTGCAGATGTTGCCGGGACAGGACCGTTATGATGCTGAGGCGAAATCGATTCGTAGCTTTGCGAATGCTGCCGCTCTATATATGCAGACAGCAATTCTATCGTCTGATGTGCAAATATGTCGCTCAGTGATACTTGAACCCCGAAAATTTTAAACGCTAATGTGTTGAAACGGGCAGCTTTCAAGGAATTGCAGCCCAGCTCAAAAAAATTGCTAGTTCTGCCCATCTGCCTCACATCCAAAATATCCTTCCATATTGCAAGCAGCTTTTTTTCTGTTTCATTTGCCGGAGCATCGTCGACTGCATCGAAAGTTTCCCGTGGACTAGGAAGTGCTTGTAAATTCACTTTGCCATTAGAAAGCAGCGGAAAAAACTCTAATTGCACATAGTGTGTGGGCACCATATATTCAGGCAAATACTGTTGCAAATAACTCTTCAAGCTTGACGAATGTATCGGCCCCTCTGACCGATAATAAGCGATTAAATAGTTCTCGTTATATTTATTCGATTTAGTTGTTACGATCACTTGCTGAATTCCTGGATGAGAGGAAAGTTGGTTCTCTATTTCATGCAATTCTACCCGAAACCCTCTAATTTTAACTTGAAAATCTATTCTGCCCAAGAATTGAATATTGCCGTCAGGCAAATAACGCCCTAAGTCACCCGATTTATAGAGCTTGCTGCACCCAAGCTCCTTATAAGGATTATCTATGAACGCATCAGCTGTTTTCTGTTCATCATGCAAATAACCGAGTCCTACTCCGGCTCCGCCAATATAAATTTCCCCTGGAGATCCTAAGGGCACGAGTTTGCGATTCTCATCAAGCAAAACAATTTTCACATTAGAAATAGGCTTACCAATCGGTATGTCCCCCTGAGGGATGTTCTGTATAGGATAATACAGACAAGCAATACTAGTCTCAGTGGGCCCGTAATGATTGGAAAGCTGAACTTTTGGAAGCAGCTCTTGAAACTGTCTGACTGTTTTCGGCGACAGCTTCTCCCCGCCAATCCATACATATTTCACTGCAGTCACTTTCTGCAACAAGCTTTTGTCAAGATGCAACTGCTCTACGATTAAATCGAATAATGAAGGAACGAAATGGACAAGTTCAATATTGTAAGTTTCTATATATGACAAGATATTATAAGCCGTTTTCTCCATCTTCCCAGGAACAATGACCGTCTTCCCGCCATGTATCAACGGCCAAAAAAATTGCCACACGGAGCTGTCAAACGTGTGATTGGACAGTTGCAAAATGGTGTGTGCCGCTGCTGTCCCTAAGGTGTCGGTCATCCATGCTAATCGATTAAGGATGCCCCGATGCGTTACGATGGCACCTTTCGGCTTTCCTGTAGAACCTGAAGTATACATTACGTAAAGCGGTGAATCCAATGGTATAGCGACCTCTTGCTTGATAGAGGATTTTTCCAGAAACGCATGCTCAACCAAATAGTAGTTTTTTTCTACATAATTCTTGCATTCAGTATCTACCAATATACAAGTGCTGCCCACGTCATCAAGAACATATCGGATACGTTCCAGCGGCCAACCGGGATCAATCGGTACATAAGCGGCGCCTGTTTTGATGACTGCCAGCATAGAAACGAGCAGATCCAACCCCTTATTCATGACAATCGGAACAAATGAACCACAGGCTATCCCCCGAGCTTGTAGATTAGCCGCTAAATAGTCCGATTTCTCATTCAATTCTTTATAGGAAAGCCTTGTATCTTCATAAATGGCCGCTATGGCATCAGCTTTTTCATTGACATTTCTATCAATCCAATAGGAAATAGGGTGCTCGATCGAAAACGCTCGATCCGTACAGTTATATTCAAATAATAACTGCTTTCGAATCTCATCCGACACTTCTTCCATTTGTTGTTCTCCCAGAGTACCGACATCTTCCGTATGCATCTTTCAACCCCAGCCTCATTTTTAATTTTTTTATACTCAACATACTAACTCAAAATTCAGGGAATGAGCTGTTCAGTGCTGCAACAAGGTTGTAATCCTTGGAACATAGAGACTCTTGCGGATACAAATCCCAACTGGCTGCTCCATCTTTGCTATATACAATGGACAATAGCTTGCTGCCTATGTCAGGCGTTAACGGCAATGAAAATATGCAGAGACCTCTAAGGATGGCATAAGCATCAGACGCAGAGCTGTTTTGAATATAATCTGCTCCTTCTTTCAAGAAACCAATCAAGCTTTCAGCAGCTCCCCTAAGAGAGAAATGGTCCTTGCTGTAGTGCTTCAGGAATAAGCCCTCATAAGCATCCAGCCATTGTTTTATGGCCGATGAAGGCATAGGTTCAAGCATTGCTTCTTGAAAGATCATCGAAATACCGACTTTTGTTATCGTTTTCCAGTGATGAATGGCATCACTTGTCAATGTTTGATTGAATTCATTCACAGAAAAATTGGTCTGTGACAGTTCCGGGGCTGTCAAACACAAGTGTAATCGAAGCCAGTCACTGTTTTTCTCATTAAAAAATTCACTTCCCCATATCGCATGTTTACGGCTGGTAGAAAATTTGAGATGATCCAATAAATAAAATTCATTGTTGATGAAGGCATCTGCAAGCTGATAATTGCCGTGTGCAATTAATATGGCTGTATGATAAACGGTATAATAAATGCTGTTATCGAAGCCAAAGAACTGTACCAGGCTGGCGGAGCTTTCCTTCCCCCACCATGCGTCAACTTCCTCTTCGCGGCGCCCAGCCCATACGGAGGTTGTTTCCATATGTCCTGGCAGCATCTCGAACCAAACATTAATTACTTGCCCTTCAAAACCCTCGAGAGGAACGGGAATCCCCCAATTGGAATGGTTCGTAACTTGAAATGCAGGCAATACGGGATAGTCAAGCAACTCACGGAAAAACTTGGACAAATGCGGACGCCATTTATATGAGTTTTCTTTATAGTAAGTTTCCAGTTCGTTACGGTACGGTTCAATCGGAAATAGAATAGCTTCCGCATTTTTCACTATCGGTTCAGATTGGCAAATGGTACATCTGGCATTTTTCATTTGCAGAGGATCGTTAGGATGGCCACATTCCTCACAACATTGCCCTCCTGAGCTTTGGCCGCATGTGGGACATTCCCCTTTGACGTAGGCCTCGAACAAAAATCGGGCACATGTCTCACAATAACATGTTGCAATCTCTGCAACTTGCAGTTTGCCTTTGTGGAATAGTTCCAAGAACAGCTTCTGCACTCTGGAGATATGCGCATCCGTTAAGGGGCTTGTAAAGCTGTCCATTTCAATTTGTGCAAGTTGAAGTGATTTTTTAATTTTCACCGAGTAATCACGAATTACATCCAGAGGGGGGCGATTTTCCTGCATAGCCTTAGTCATCAAGTAGCTCTGGTTATCATCCGTGCTACTAATAAACAAAACCTCATTTCCCATCATTCGTTGCGCTCTTGTAAAAACGTCCGCCCCCAGATAAGGCCCCGATAGGTGACCCAAATGCAGATCTCCATTCGTAGTAGGAGGAGTCGCTGTAACCAGTATTCTTTGAATTGCCACCACTATCGTCCCTTTCTGACTGTGCTTGCTTCCCACCAAACCGTAATAAAAGTAAGTGTATCGTTACCAATATTCCGAAGGACGTGATTATGATCTGCCGGAATATAGATAACGTCTCCTTTTTGCACTTCTCTTTCTTCCGACTCAATGATCATTAATCCTTGTCCCTCAACAATATAGAAGGTTTCTTCTTCTGTATGGGTATGGGGAGTGGAGGCACCCCCTGCTTCGATAAACCCCCATGCAGAGCCAAAAGGAGAATGAATAGGACCGGAATCAACCTGATAGACTCTCCTCATTTGGATCCCATATTCCCTCGTGATCTGTTCCGGCGTTATGGGTTGTATATACATTAAACCACAACCTTTTCATCATTATTTACATGTTGGTGCATCATAACGGACTCCAAAATTTCTTGAGCCCTGATGGGCAGAACGCTTAATAATGTATCCGAAATCCCATGGGTTGATTGTGACATACCTTGAATGTAAATTCGCGGCTTAAAGCATTCCTCCATATTTACGGAATAATCACGATTAATGGAGATTCTGCTTCTTTCAAATTGCATGTATGGCAGAACAGGCTCCAGAAATTCCGGCAGGGTTTGCCTGTCATAACCCGTCGCCAAAATAATCATATCTAACTTCAATTCGGAGAGCGTTTCAGTCAGTACATGTTTGAGTGTAAGCAAATACTGTCCATCTCTATCTTCGGCCAACGCTTCAATATTCGAAAAATTATGAATATTTATTTGTCTAATTCCTTTAACCCGATCTATATAGATCTTGTTGTATACACTCTCCAACAAATCCAACTCAACTGCAGAATAGTTAGTCTGCCAATATTCTTTCAAGACTTCCATACGCTTCTTGTCTTCTTGCAAATTAAACATAAAGTCCGTCTCTTCCGGGAAGAACACTTCGTTAACAAATGGACTGTTGTCAGCCGGTTTGAATGCCGATTTTCTAAAAATCGAATGAATTTCGCAATCGGGTATCGTTTCGTACAAATGTTTAATAATTTCGACGGCACTTTGACCCGATCCTACAACACCGATTCTCTGTTTACTTTTCCGATTCTTGTGACTGTTTAAACGAGATAAAAATTGGCTCGAATGGAATACCCGATCTCCAATATGAGATTTAAACACGTTAGGAATGGAGGGATTGCCCCCGATGGCAACAATCACCGTATTTGTTCGGATTCGGACTTCCACTTCTCTCGCATTATCCAGATAGACTACATCCAGTTCACGTATACTGCTGTCATCCTCAAAAACCGGGGTTACTTCTTTTACTGTTGAGTTAAGTACGCTTAACTCATCGGGCAGTTGCGAATGAATCCATGTTAAATAATCGGTAAACTCGACTCTTTCTGTACAAAACCTACCAAGATTGATGAATTCATTTAGGCGCCCTTTGCATTTCAAATAATTGAGAAAAGTAAACGGACTCGTCGGATTCCTTAGAGTCACCAAATCCTTCAAAAATGAAATCTGCAATCGTGAACCTTCGAGCAGCATATCTGGATGCCAACATATATTCTCGTTTTTTTCAAGGAACACCCAATCCATGCAGTCGTTTGGTTCTACTTTCTCTACCAATGCTATCGCTAATGCCAAATTTGATGGACCTAGGCCAATACCCACCGTTTTTTTTCGCTGCATCCCGATTCCCTCTCTAACGTTATAATTTTATACAATTCCTGATTTCATTTCGGTATTTGATTTTTCTAAAAATTCAATCAATTTTTCAATCAATGGAATCTCTTTATTCTTCAAATCCTTGATCTCATCCAACATGCCTTGCAAATAGGAATCGCGGTTAGTAAGCAAATACTTAAGCATCTTGATACGAATGGTATTGGCTACTTCCTCTACCAACTTATATGCTTCTTCGATAATTTGAATTTCCGTTAACTGACTCGCTGTTAAATTCATTTGGCCCTTGATAAATGCTATTCTTTCTAACATTACTTTTTTGTGTTCCCAAATGATATGGAAGGGACGTATATCACTCTCCACTTTCCGATTCAGCAGTTTTTCTACATATCGGAAAAATTCATCGTAAACTTGAATGCCAAAGATTAATCTTGAATCCGTAGCGTATACTGAAAATCGGTCTGAACGATTGCAGGAGTTGAGATAGTCCTGCAGCATATCAATGACGAAATTCAAGTTAAAATTAAATTGGACATTTAGATCGGGTTTGAACATTCTGATTTGTTTGGCATAAGAAAGCTTTGTACCAACATGATGAATTGCCTTTTCGAATTGTTCAAAGCTTATGTCAAAATCCGAATACTCCCAGTTATCATTGAAATTTATCGAATGAAATTTTTTCTGAACGCTATCATAACCATAAATCATAATACAGTGATCAAAGTCATATTTTTGATAAGGTTCACTTCCCGGAATGTAATACTCGTTCGCAATAGTATAAATACAATAATCCGACTCTATTGCATGTTTAATAAAATCTGTAACGCTTGTATCAAGCAATAAGTCTCTTTTCAGATATTGGTTGTCTAATAGAGGATAATAATTCCAATCATGATACCGGTAGAAATTTAATGGACAAGCATCCCCAATTAAATCCTTATAACAAAAAAGCTGAATATAATTACTATAAAACCAAGGTAAAAAAGAAGGATGGCTGGCCATTGAAGACAATGGAAAAGCATGATGAAGATACCCGCGGATTTTGGGTTCTTTCTCGATAAGTATTCTCTTAGACACAAATTCACCCCTAAAATTCAGAAAAATCAAAATAATGGAAACCCCTTTAGAATAAACTATGACTATATATTTGTCAATGATATATACCCATCCCTTGTTACTATTCCGTGATAA
>NZ_BOVK01000095.1 GCF_018403685.1 Xylanibacillus composti | reverse complement strand
GGCAAAAACAACCCAGAAAAACATCGTTGACAAATCAAAAACAAGGCGGTACAAATCCTGAATTTGGACATGTGAGCAGGCTGTAGAGCCAGTGCTTCGGCGCTGGGAGATTGGGGGGAGAATCTTGTTCTGGTTGAACTGGTTGGAAGGAAGTCGTTGGATGCAATTCATCTTCGGCATGACGTGGATCGTGGTCGGCATCGGTCTTGTATGCCGCGCAGTCGGATGGGTGCTTTCCTTGTTCTAGCTTGAGGACATGGAAGGGGTCGCCGTGACTTGCAAGTGCGCCAACACTTGCAAGCTCATGCAGGTAATTGAGCTACCTACACGTACAGCCAACTGGCTGTCACAGCAACCTTGAGTGGATTATACCGCATTTCAAGGGGCATGTGTAGGCATCTGCATATGCCCCTTTCATATCCTCTCACTTATTCGAGAGGGGTTGTTGTAATGAGGAAGTTGACGGTAACTGAAACATTCCGCTACCTGACCGCCGAGCGGCAGGCAGTGTATGCGCCAAGCTTGCGCTTGCAAGGCAAGTGGCTGGCGCAGATGGGCTTCACCGCTGGCTGTCAGGTGCAGATTGAAGGGCAGCATGGCGAGATGACGATTCGAGTTATTCAAGGAGGCGAGCAAGCATGAAGCGTGTGAAGTACACGACAAATCTGGATGCGGACTTGCTCCGCATGGCGAAGGAGCAAGCCGAGCAGGAAGGCTTAGACGGCGCGAACGCCGTCATTGAAGCCGCCTTGCGGCTCTACTTCGCCAACCGCACAACAGAGGTTTGGGAGAAGGTGCTGGACGGCGGCTGGATCAAGAAGATCATCGTTCGCCCCGGCAAGGTGGTGATCGAGAGCATCCGCAGCCGTCAAGTCCGGCAGCGGTACAACCGCCAGTATTTCACCGATGAAGTCATGCACCCGAAGGGCTGGCGCAAGGTCTGGAAGATGAAGAACGGATGAGCGGTACAAGCATTTACTTGTTCCAGCCTGCCGCCGCAGGTGGAACAGGTAAGGGCTTCTGCCCTTAGAGCATGGACAGGCTGAGCTATCATTGCGGGCTTCGAGAGAAGCTGACGCTCGAAATGAGGATGCCGCCTTGCTCCGCAAGAACATTTACGCCTTCCTCTTGGTTTCAGGAGGAAGGCGTAAGGGTTTTTGCCCTTATTCTTCATACGGAAAGGCGAAAAAGGACTGGTCAGGCTTTGCTATCTGTGCGGGCTTCGTAGAAGCTAACGCTTGAGCCGAGGATGCCGCCTGTTGCTTGTCGTCCGCACGTATGACCACGAAAGGAGAGGATTGCACTGGAGGATGTGTCCCGCATGCTGTACGTGGGCATTGACTTGCACAAAGATCATCATACCGCTGTACTCTTGGACTGCTGGAATGAAAAGCTGGGCGAACTACAATTCGAGAACAAGCCGTCCGCTTTTCCGAAGCTGTTGGCCAGACTGGAGCCATACAGCAAAACGGGCTGGAAGATCGTCTATGGCTTGGAGGATACAGGCGGCTACGGTTGGGCGCTGGGCTTGCACCTCATCCAGCAAGGACAATGGGTCAAGTCCATTAATCCGGCATTTAGTGCCGCCAAACGGCAAAGCTACGCCACTGTTCACAAGAGCGACAGTTGGGATGCGGAATGTGTCGCGCGCGTGCTGAAGGATGACCTGAAGCACTTGCCGGACTTTATGCCGGATGAACATTTCTGGGTTATGCGGCAGCTAGTTACGCGCCGCAGAGGAATTGCGAAGAATCTAACGGGTCTGGTGAAGCAGCTTCATATTCAGCTTAGCTATGTGTATCCGAGCTACAACCGCTTCTTTAGCCAAGTGGACGGCAAGACGGCGCTTGCCTTCTGGGAAGCGTATCCGTTGCCGTCTTATGTCACGGAGACAACGCCGCAGGCATTAAAGCAGTTTCTGCAAAAGCATAGCAACTTTAGCTGCTCCACGAAAAAGGCAGAGCTAATCTTGCATTGCGTTCAGGAGGACGGCAACAACCATGTGACTTATGCCGAGGAAAAGGAACTCGTCATTCGCGGACAAGTCCGGCAGATTCGCTTCTACCAAGACGAATTGAAGAAGGTCGAGGCGAAGTTGAAACAGATGCTAGAGCAGACTGGTTGCCTGCTCCATACGATGACGGGCGTGGATGTGGTCACGTCGGCGGAACTGTCCGCCGAGATTGGCGACATCCGCCGCTTCCCAACGGCGAACAAGCTGGCGCGGTATGCCGGAGTCGCCCCGATCTTTGCCGGGTCTGGCGGCAAAGGGCGGTACTTCAAGAGCAAGCAAGGCGACCGCAGCTTGCATGACATCTTCTTAGGCATGGCGGTTCGGCAGATCGCCGTGCATCGCACCACGAAAACGCCGCGCAATCCGGCGATCTATGCCTACTACCAGCGCAAGATGGCCGAAGGCAAAACGAAGAAGCAAGCGCTGGTGTGCATCATGCGGCGGCTGGTGAACATCGTCTACAGCATCTTGAAATACCAGAAGCCTTATGCCTTGCCGATTGCCGACAATTCCGATTAACAAACTTGCATTCTTTCTTATTTTTTCTACAGGAAAGACGTAGCCCAAGTGCAGACGCGGGAGGCTTCTACTTCGAGCAACTAAAGAAGCTTCCCTGCTGCCTGCTACAACCAAAAATGATTCCAAAAGCTCTAAAGAAATGCTATGTTAGAGGTAGTTTCCTGATGGGAAAAACAGGTGGGTTCATAGTCTAAGATA
>NZ_BOVK01000094.1 GCF_018403685.1 Xylanibacillus composti | reverse complement strand
CATAAATTTGGACTTGATCCATAAAGAGAGGAAGCGAGCGTAACTATTATTAGTAAAAGGTACATTAATCCTCATTTCACCCGCTCAATCTTAAGAATTTCAATTACTTGCTACTATTAATTATTGATACTGCTACCATAAAGCACGACATCGCTCCACTTATCGTCTCTAAACAGAGTGTCAACGAACAAACGACAGCCCGTTCACAATCGGGCTGCCGTCTCTCACATCGTTCCCCTGCAATATCCAGACCAGCCAGCAAGACACCAATAGCTAATTCTGCTTAGCGAAATCGATGAAGCGGCTCGCCACTTCCCGAATGCGCTCATTCGATTTCAAGGTTGATGGATCGCTGAATCGCGTCTCCAATGCGTGAATTTCGCCAGTAACATGGCTTTTCGCTGCTAATTGAACACGATTACTCACTTGGCTGCTAATGCTGCTGCCGGCAGTGACGTTTCCGATTTCGACTGTGGCAAGCTGCTTGCTTTCTCTGCTCATGATCGTCCCCTCCTTTCCAGATAGAGGTGCAGTGTATGCAGGATCGCCTTGTTCTCGCCGTAAAGCTGGTCGAGGACTAGTTGGCGGTCGTAAGCAGGAGTGTATTCAAGCTTGGTCAGGACGTGCAGGGCAAGGACATACTTTCCGCCCATCGGGAAGCAGGCGATCATTTCCTTCATGTCGTAGGACGTTTCCTTCTCATACAATTTCGCCTCGTTGCAGGCATACGTCACAGATACGTAGCTGCTCCCGTCGTCAGTGCGATAGGCCGGCTGGCAATCCGCATCACCAGTACATCCCACCAGCGCCAGCTCGCCCTGACTCTCCAGCAGCCGATACAGTGCAGCCCCCGTTACGGCGCTTAGATGCACGATCGGCTGCGGAATATACTCCTGATTGAAGATATCGCCGGTTTTCATAGCTTGCGCAAGAATGGACAGCACCCGGTCATCATCCTGATCATACCGGAACAGCGCCTGGACAAATCGGTAATAGGCCTGAGCAGCTTCCTCTTTTTCCATGCTGTCTTGGATTTCCCTGACGGAGCGGTTCAGCTGCAAATAGCTTTTCAGCAGAAGAGACAGCTGGGCGCGTACAATTTCTGCTGCTTCCTCCGAGACGGAAAACTTGAAGAAATACCGACCGAAATTTTGGCTGACCTCGTCGATAAATTCCACAATACCGGGGGACAGCCGATCGGAGGCCTGCCTGTACAGCACCCATGTTTCATAGAGGATGAGCGCCAGAATCGGTTTGCGGAGCGCCTTGGCCTTCCGATATTCTGCCCGAGTGACACTGATGCCGTGATCGGGAATCATCATGCCGCTCTGGCTGCCGATCATCAGAACATAAATATCTGCGCGCTCGACCTCGCGCAGGCAGCTCTGGATAATGTCCTCGCCCGTCCAATCGAAGGAAATCGACTCTGAAAGCTTGACCTGGTGTCCCAGCTGCTGTTCAATCTGATTCGATAAAGTCCGCCTGACTACTTGCATATCCCGGATCGTTGAGCTGATAAATAAGGTGAGCATGATGAAATCGACCCCCTGCTGGATTTAGGCGGCATGGAACGGCTACGTATCTGAGCTGTCTGTATGTGATTCCGCTTCCGAATGACGCAGCGCGCCGGCGACGTTTTTCGTGCCGCTGTAAAACCCGACCGCATTAGCGGCAAGCAGAATGCCAATGACTACCCCTCTGGGGCTGTAATCGATCAGCATCAGCGAGGCAATGATACCGAGCGGAAGTGCGGCGAGCGGAATCATTTTTTTCGGAATCCCATATTTGCTCAGCAGCCACAGGAGAAACATGATTGCAGGAATCAAGGTCGCATCATAGAGGCTCATATCGATATTCACGCTTCATCCTCCTTTCCGCTTCCCCTCTGTCTGAACAACGCCTCCATCGCATGCAAGGCATCGTGTCCGTTTAAGACAGAGTCCCGTCCTGTACCGGCCTGCATGGCGCGAACAAATTCGTCGATAACTCCTGAGCGAATCCCCTTGTCCTGCCGGAAGAAGAGTTCCGCCTCCTCTGTGTAGGTTTCGCCATTATGAAGGACGACCCGAATGCCCGTCATCGATTCGCCTGCGATGAGATTGCCCTTCTCGCCATACAGCACCATGCGATGGTCTTGGAGCGGATTGCACCAGCTCAGATTTATAGTTCCCAGACAGCCGCCCGACAGGCGAAGCAGCAGAGCGGCATGGTCCTCAACCTGAACGTTGTCCCGCCGGCATCCCGTGAATGCCTGCATATCTGCAATCGCATCGTCCAGCAGCCAGCGCATCAGGTCGATTTTGTGCACGCCTAGATCGCCCAGTACGCCCAAGCCTGACAGCTCGCGGTCCAGGAACCAGTTGCCTGCGCCGTCCACGCTCCAGCCTTCGGGCCCGCCATGCTGGAAGTTCGCGGTGAACTGAATGACCGGACCGATCGTACCCTCCCGAACGATTTCCTTGACCCGGCGGTATACCGGATGCAGACGCTGGTTATGCCCGACCAGAAGCACCTTGTTCAAGCGGTCCGCGGTTTCGACCAGCCGTTGGCAGTCCCTGGGCGTAGTCGCCAGCGGCTTTTCGACAAGCACATGCGCGCCTGCTCGCATCGCTTGCAGACCTACATCCGCATGAAGCGCATTCGGCACGCAGATCACTGCACCGTCAAGATCGGTAGAGCCGAGCAGCTCCTTCACGCTGGAGAAAACCAGAGGGATACGATATTGATCCGCCAGCGCCTTGGCCCGCTTCTTGTTCTGATCGCACAGCGCTACAAGCTCTACGCCCGGATGCTCGACCAATTCCGGAATATGGCGCACTTGCGCGATTTTCCCGCAGCCGATTACCGCGACACGCCAGCGTTGGCTTATGCTCATGGCTGCTCCCCCTCACCCTGCGCAATCGGCTCGTCCGGCTCCTCAACCGTCAGGATCTGATTGGCTGCGACGTTGTGCAGCTTCTGAACTCTGCCGCTAGGCCACTGAATCGTGATCGCATCAGCCTGCAACGCCGTTCCGAGTCCGAAGTGAATGCGAGGATCGCTCTGCGCGGCATAGGAATTCCCCCCATCCCGCTCGATAACGGTAGACACGCCGTTCACCTCGAAGGTGACTCTTGCCCCGACCGCATCTCTGTTGCTCGGCCAAGTGCCGACCAGGTTCAGCTTGATCCAGTTGCGTTCCGGCTTGACCGTGTTGGCGAACAGCTTGGGCGTATTGCCTTGATTCGCGAAAGCCAGATCCAGCACGCCATTGTTCGTTATGTCGATAGCGGCAACGCCACGGCTGTCGTAATCGAAGGTCAAACCGGTCGCTGCAGCGACATCTTGAAAGGAGGAGCCGTTGTTCCAGAACAAGTAATTTTGTTCATAGCCGGATAAGCTCTTGTCCCCGAAGTCCATCCAATTTTTTGCATCCTCTACGACCGTGCCCGGGGTAGTCGCCAACGTCCCCAGATCGAACCAATAATCGCGCTGCTTGCTGGCAGAAATAAATCCGGTGCTTACAACGAGACTGAACTCTCCGCTGTTGTCGATATCCATGAAGCGGGCACCCCAGGAAAAGTCCGCCAGATGGATATTCAGCTCCGGCCCACGGTCGACAAATCTGCCCTGCTCATTCGCCTGCCACAGCTGATTGCCTTCCAAAATGTACAGCGGCTTGCTTACATTGCTGACATACATCGCAAGCCTTCCGTCATGAAACACGTCCGCAAAATCTACATTCATCCCTTTGAACGTGTCTTCCCCGATACCCCGATTTTGTGTAATTTCTACAAATCGCTCGCCTTGCTCATTGAAGTACAGCGTGTCCGGGCCGAAGTCGTTGGCATTGTACAAGTCCGGCCAGCCGTCGTTGTTGATGTCAGCCGATCCGGCAGCGAGCGTCCATCCCCTGTCAGCCACACCCATCTCGTCGGATACATCGGTAAAGACACCTTCTACGTTACGCAGCAGGATATTCCGGCCTCCGTTGACGGCCCGCTCGAAATCATCATGCATGATTCGGGTTGTCGTCAAGTCGAACAAATTATGATCCTCGTGGAAATAGGCTCCCAGATACAAGTCCAGATAGCCATCGCGATTGTAGTCCAAGGCTACCGCCTTGGCAAAATTCCCGTTCACCTTGCCAATTCCCGTTTCATCCGTCACGTCGGCAAAGCCTTCTCCTTGGAGGTTGCGGAACAGCCTGCTCCCCTCGCTCCAAGTCCCCACGAACAAGTCCGGATACCCATCATTGTCATAGTCGAACCAAAGCGCCGTCTGCGAGACGCCTGCCTGATTCACATCGGCCACGCCCATCGCATCGCCCACCTCTGTAAATGTGCCGTCGCCGTTATTGCGATAGAGCGCGTTCTTGCTGCCGATCCCGGAATTGGTGAAATAGAGATCCATCCACCCATCCTGATTGAAGTCGGCGACGAATACGCCAGCACCTGTCGAGGCGAGCCAGGGCATGATATTGTCCACCTTGGCGTCGTAGACCGGCTTCTCATGCACAAAGCCAATCCCCGCTTCATCCGTCATATCACGAAAGCTAAAGCCGTACTCCTGCTGCTCCTGTCCCGAAGAGCATCCAGCTGCGGCTGCTAAGAGTCCCATCAGGACGCAAATGCCTGCCGACACCTTGAGTTTCTTCCCCATGATCGCTCCCCCTTACAGTATCTCTGCCATGCATTGACGAACCTTGTCCAGCCAATCGACATACCGCGGATTTGCCTGCCGAACGAACAGCTGCCGCTTCACACTCTCTACGGCCTGCTGCGAAACGAATACCGTCTCGGAAACAGCAGGAACGAATCCGGACACATACTCGTCAAAGTGCGGTGTCTGCAGCTTGCGCGCCTGCCAGCCGAACGACAGGCCCTGCCCGAAGGCCGCCCGCCATTCCCGAGGCACCAACTCGCTCAGCCCCTTCACCCAAGGTACGTCGTCAAAGCAGCTGTAAGCAGCCGCCAGCCCGACGCCGCTGATTGCATCGGTCCGCTGTGGCGTCGGCAGCCGCTCAAGCTCATACAGCACCTTGTCCAATTGGAATTGTTGCTGGAACCATAATGAGCGGCCCCATCCCTGATAGCAGACGCGCTCGCCCACATGGCCCAAACGCGAAAAATGGCGCGCAAGCCGGGCAAAGCTCAAGCGTTGCAACAGCCCCGCGCGAAAGCCGACCCCGTCATACACAATCGGGCCGTGGAAAGGGTCCAGCATGCGCAGGAAACGCCGGTAACCTGAGGAACGATAGCCGTAGCGGATAGACAGCCACCAGCCAAGACCGACATAGTACTGATACAAATAATTCGGGGAATACGCCTGGAAGTTGGCTTCCAATGACGCCTTCTCCGAGGGTCGGAACAGGGTGCGAGCGCCAAGTCCCATGCCGAGACCTTCATAAGCAAATCCTCTATAATAGGTGTCATACCGCTGATCGAGCATTTGCTTGATTTCCGAGACGTTCGGATCGTTTTGCAGCACTGCGTGATACCCGTCCAAAAATGCCGATAGAATAGTCTGGAACTTCTGCACAAAGGGCTGATTGCTGCTGTTCAACACGGCAATCTTCCGGACCATCGCTGCCCGGTTCCTGTGCAGCCATTGCATGCGCAGCAGCTGCATTTATACCTTTCCTTTCTCTTCAACCAGCTTGACGATATCCGCCAAGCTCCGGACCCCGGTCAGTTCATCCTCTTCCAGCCGAGTGCCGAACTGACGCTCCAGATGCACCGCGAGCTCCAGCGCGCTTAAGGAGTCTACTCCCCATTCGTCCAGCGGCTCTTCCAGACGGGCATCCACCTCCGCCGGTTCCGGAAACTCTCCTTCCCCGGTTACCTCAATCGTAATTTCTATCACGCGCTTCTTCACCAGCTCCATATCGAGCATGCATACCCCTCCTCGTAATCGCATACAGCCTCAATACAATCCGCCATCCACTACGACAATGGCTCCCGTCATATAGGAGGCGCTTTCCGAGAGCAGAAATAAAGCTGTCTCGGCGATATCCTGCGGCTTGCCGAGACGCCTTAACGGAATGTCCCGATGCAGCTCCCGCTTCTTCTGCGGCTTGATCATCAGCAGCATATCCGTATCCACGAATCCGGGCGCGATGGCATTCACCCGAACGCCCAGCGGTCCAACCTCTCTCGCCAATGCGCGAGTAAACCCGTGAACCCCGGCCTTCGCCGTCGAATAGTTCACTTGACCGGCAGCGCCGCTAATTCCCGACACAGATGAAATGTTGACGATCGACCCAGCCCTCGGCGCAAGGATAGGGATCAGCTTCTTCGTAACCGCAAACATGGCGTGCAGATTCACCTGCAGCACATCCCGCCAATCAGCGTCCGGCATCTTGTACAAGGGACCGTCCCGCAGCATGCCCGCATTGTTCACCAAGCAATCAACAGGAACATCCGCCAATTGCCGGAGAAGTCTGTCCAGATCCGCCTCCGATGTGAAATTGGCCTGGATGGCCTCCACCCGCTTGTCTGTCACATTGCACTGCTCTGCCAATGCTTGCGCAGCTTGCTGATCGCTGGAGTACGTAAACATGACCTTCGCCCCTGCCTGCGCCAAGGCGCGTACGATTGATGAACCAATCCCTCCCGATCCTCCGGTGACTACCGCTGTTGTGCCAGTAAAATCCCATTTTGCTTGATTCATGGTTCCTCCCTTTTCCCCGTCGATTTCCAAATGCACGCTGCATGGAATCCACCGTAAGCCGGTACGGACTTCACTGCTGTGCGAATGCGCTTTTCGGATGTTTCCGTCACAATTGGCAGCGACAGCTTCGGATCAGGCGTGTGATGCTGCAGCGTGCGGGGAATGACGCCGCGCTTCATCGCTTCTATCAGCAGCACAGATTCGAGCATCCCGCTTGCCCCCAAGGTGTGGCCCATATAACCTTTGAACGCGGTGACAGGCGGAAGCGCCTGCGTGCTGCTCCGATAGGCGCGTTGAATTTCTCTCGCCTCATACAGGTCCCACAGCGGACTGCCGGTGCCATGCGGCACATGCAGATCAACGCCGTCTGGCGCAAAGCGCTGAACCGCATCCGCAATAACCGAAGCGTACAGATGGCTGCTGACATCCGGCAGTGTCATCTGCCAGCGCTCCTGAGCGAAGCTGCCCCCCGCATAAAAGCAAGAAGCCTTAGCTCCTCTCCGCTCGGCGTGCTCGCGTGTTTCCAGCACGAGCGCTCCCGCTCCATCGCCCAATACCGAGCCTTGCCGGTTCAGATCGAACGGCGCAAGCGGCGCGCCGCCGGACATCGCCCCCTTGTCCTCCAGCCACAAATACTCGGAGGCGTGCGCATAATCCGAACAGGCGACGATCACGACGTCCGTGCTGCCGCTGGCGAGCAGCTGCCTGCCAAGCTCCGTGGCGTACAGGCCGGAGGCGCATGCGTTGTTAACCGCATAGGTGAGGCCGTTGATGCCGAATAGATTGGACAAATAGAAGAGGTAAGGGAAGGTCTGCAGATGGTAAAAATAATGCTGCAGCTCGGCAAAGGAATGACGGAATCCTTTTTCAGCCTGAACAATCGTCTCCCGCTTGTGCACAAGCCTGTCGACGAGCCGCACTACTCCCAGGTTCTCATGTCCCACCACAAGGGATACTCGGGATGCGGCATCCAGCGATAACTCAGCATCATGTAAGGCCAAAAGTATGGAAACGAGTATATAACTGAAATCATAGTCCTCGTACACCCCCCAGTGCTTCAGTTTTTCACATTGCTGCGGCTCCAGCCACTTGGCCAAATCAACCGAACCAATGACATAGCACGGAAACCGCACGTCTTCAGAACCGTCCCCCATCGCCTGCCGCCGTTCCCCGATTACCGGTTTTTCGGCCATCACCGCTTCCCACACTGCGTCATTGCCGATCCCCGCCGAGGTCAGCATCGAGGAGCCGGTCACCCACGCCTCATTCATGCGTCTGCTCCTTCCCGCATTGCCGGCTTGTCCAAACCAAAAACCAACATCTCTTGTTCGCGCATGACAAGCTCAACATAAGGCCGCACGCCTTGGTCAACCAGAAGGGCTGCATGCACAAGTGCAAGCGGCAGACTCCAGGGAGGGATCGCCTCCTGTCTGTCATGCCCGGCGTTCACCGCCGCCTGCTCGTCCACCCTCAGTCGAATTCCTTGTGAGCTTCCCCTGCAGGACAACCGCAGGGCGCTGACCGATTCGCGCCGAAAGGAACAGGGCAAGCCGCCGTTGCGGAAGGGTTCGGGCGGGAAGCGGTTGACCATGCACACCATGACTTCGCCCGCCCGTCCGTCTTGCAGCAAATCAATCGCATAACGCATCAGTTTCCAGCCGGTCGCATCCCCGTCTGATAATGTCACATTCACCCCGCGCAGCTCGAATTTCTCGGCCAGATGCCCGCCGATTGCATTCAGCACGGTCTCCGGGAAGATGCCCGGGTTGGCATGGTTGACCCCGTACTGCCGGGCGTCGCGATCAAGGGATACGATCGCTTCCAGATTGGAATAATTGGTGCCAACTACACAGGCTGCCTGTTCCGGCTGACTTGCCTTGCCCCCGCTGATCGCTTCCCGTACGGCCAAATAGGCGTATTGCGCCGATGAGGACCATTTCCGGACAGGCTTCATGTGCGGATCAGACGGGTCCAGCTGCGGCAAACCTGCTGGAGAAGCAGCCAGTTCCTCCCGCTTTAGGAGCAGAGCTGCGCCGCTGCCGAGCGGGGTAACCGCTCCGTAGCCTTCCACCCACATCTCGTACATGCTGCAACGTCCCCTTTACTGTTTTCCAAGAATGATTGACGAATTAATACCGCCGAAAGCGTATGAATTGGACATGATATACGCCGCCGAACCCGTGCCTGGCGAACGAATGTACTCGATATTCGCCTCCTGGCATGCCGGATCAACCTGCTCCAGATGAAGCGTCGGCGGACGAATCCCCGTTTCCAGAGCCTTCACGCACATGATCGCCTCAATCGCGCTTGCGGCGCCGAGCGTATGGCCGAGATGACCCTTGATAGAACTTACCTGCACATGGGAATCCTCGAATACCGTGCTGATCGCCCGCGCCTCCATCGCATCATTGGCGGCCGTTCCAGTACCGTGTGCGCTTACGTAATCGATTTGCGCCGGCCGGATACCGGCCATCGCCATCGCGGTGCGCATCGCCCGAATCGCGCCTTTGGCTTCCGGGTCCGGCTGCGTGATGTGATGGGCGTCGCCATTGAAGCCGTAGCCCAGAAGACTGGCTCGGGCTCGCGCCTGGCGCTCAGCTGCTTGCGCCTTCGTCTCCAGCACAAGCACCCCGGCCCCTTCCCCGAGAATCAGCCCTTGGCGTTCCTGATCGAACGGCCTGCAGCGACCCGGGGACATCGCCCGCAAGCTGCTGAAGCCGGTGAACGCAATCCACGAGAGCGCGTCGACCCCCGCCGCAATCATGAGATCGGCCCGGCCGGCTCGCAATTCATCCATGCAGCGAGCTATGGCGAAGTTCCCGGCTGCGCAGGCGTTCGTGAAGGTCCAGACCGGGCCGGCGAGCGGCAGCAATTGTCTCAAATTATCGGCAATCGCCCGCGGACCGCCCAGCTTCGCTGAAGGCGCGGTATGCAGCGTTTGTTCAAGCGGCTCGATCTCGCCCATCGTCGTACCAACGCATAGACCAACCCGCAGCCGCTTGCAGTCGTCCATTGTGATTTGCGCATCCTGCAGCGCCTCTTCCACAGCCGGAACGACGATCTGAGTCGTGCGCCCCATCGCAGCAACCTTATCCGGGTATGTGGCGGATCGGGGCAAGGCTTGAATC
The DNA here is from genome assembly GCF_018403685.1 of Xylanibacillus composti. Classification (NCBI taxonomy): domain Bacteria; kingdom Bacillati; phylum Bacillota; class Bacilli; order Caryophanales; family Paenibacillaceae; genus Xylanibacillus; species Xylanibacillus composti. The sequence goes on along the minus strand of NZ_BOVK01000094.1, from coordinate 2,082 downwards.
TCACAAGCGAATTGATTGCGATGCCCGGACACATCGAAGCTTCGTACTTTGCCAATGCCAGTCCTGCCGGTCAACAAGCCTTCCCAGCAGCGATCCGCCCCCTGGCCGATCGAGGCGTTCACGCCGATGCCGGAAATGACCACTTCGCTCAACGTCATGGCCGCTCACCTGCCAGCGGCTGCCGCCAAATAACCGAAATATCTGTCAGCTCAGGGGTTGGCCGCTGGAACTGCTCCATCCCGCGAATGTCACCAACGAGCTCTTCCGCCTGGCTGATGCCCGCCAGCACCCTCTCCTGCAGCGGCTCATACTCGGGATAAGCGGCTGCGCCTTCCTTCCAGACCGCGAAGCCTTCCTCGACCGAGCCTCCCTTCACCAGTGCATCGCCAAGGGCGGCATACGCCATCGGCCACATCACCAGTTCTTGATCCGCATGCCGCTTGGCGACAGCTACACAGTACGAGAGATCCTGAATCGACTTCTCAATGCGCTGCAGCCCGACTGGCCAATACAGGTTGTTAATCCCTCTTAGGAAATGCCCCATCCAGTCATGGGGATGCTGCTCCAGGATCACATTGGCTTCCTCTATGGACTGATAGGACAGCTGCCCGAGCGAAGCTGTGCCAAGCGAAGGGTCCTGCAGCTGGTCCACATAGGCGAGCGCTAGCTGCAAACGGATCTCCGGTTCGAAATCCTTCGAATCCCGGAGCAGCGATTGAAGGAAGGCAATCAGCTCCTCATGCTGGTCGTTCGCGATCATGGCCTGTCGCATCGCCGTGCTATAGCCAAGGTGACCGGGGTGAAAAGCAACAGCCGCCTGCAAGTAGGCAGCATCGCCTGTCAGCACGCCGTACACGTATGCAGCGTCTGCCGATGTCTCGTCAGCCAGCGGCAGTTCGGGAGGCTCAGGCTGCTGCCCTTCAGCTGCCTGCAGGATTGCGTAGGAAGCTCGCTCGTCGTCGAATGCCAGCCGGAATGCCGACCAGTCAGTCCCGTTGTCCAATTCGGGCAGGGGATATGGCGCACGCCACTGCTCATAGGCCCACCAAGCAAGCAGTACGAGCAAGCAAACCGACAATGCCGCTACTGTCATAACCTTTTTCCTCATCCTCTTCTCCTTTCCAAGGCTTGCGGATTCCAATATTTCTTCTTGTACCTCGAAGGCGGCATCCCCACTCGCTTTTGGAATATCCTTCCGAAGTGGGTCAGATCGCCGTAGCCTACCTCATAGCACACGCTGGTCACGGATTCGTTGGTCAGAAGAAGCTTTTTCGCCAGCGCGATACGCTCCTCAATCAGATAATCGCGGAACGTAATGCCGAACTTTTTCTTGAATACCTTGGAAAAATGCCACTTGGACACATAATTTTGCCTGGCTACATCCTCCAGGGACAGCTCATTGTTATCCAGATTGTCGCGGATATATTGGAGTGACTTCTGCCAATCCACATCATCGTTGTGCAAGGCTGCATGCTCCGGGGACAAATGTGCCAGGTCAGCCCCGTCCACAGAAGCCAAATAGTACAGAAACAGCTTGACGATAAACAAGGTGTGCTTGTCCGCATTCAGGAACAAGTAAACCGGAGCCAGATCGTTAAGCGGGGCAATCCGCTCTTGTTGGGGCGCTTGCGATTGCGAGGAAACGATAAATACGGCTTCGCAGCGTTCGTGCAAGACGAGCTGCTCCACTTCTTCAATGGAGGTTGCGAGATGAATGCGAGTCGACTCCTCCTGCTGTGCATCCGATTCGTGCTCGGCCTGACCGGGATCAACAATCCAAAGAACAATCAATGTATACACCCCTACCTGAAAAAAGATGGAATGAAGAATGTATACACATCGTAATTCCTGGAGCCCTGATTCAACTCGGCTTTCCTTACCAAAGAACATGCTTTTATTGTTATTTGTATCTTTTATTGGCATAAAAACAAGAAAAACGCCAAATGGCGTTTAGATGCACACGCATATGAGTCTCCTTCCGCCCACCTATCTGCAAATAGAGGAAAACAGCGGTCTTATTCAATGCGGTACTGAGTTTATGCGAAAGATTAGAGGAAAAAGTGCACTAGCCTTGCATCAATG
>NZ_BOVK01000093.1 GCF_018403685.1 Xylanibacillus composti | reverse complement strand
GGGCTTGGGATAGATGGTGTACACGCCCATCTCACGCATCAGCCTCTGGATCTTCTTGCGATTGACCTGGATTTTGTCATCCCGACGAATAACCTTGGTGATTGTCCGATAGCCCCACGTAGGGTGATCGGTGTGCAACTCATCGATTCTGCGCATGATAAACAAGTCCTCTTCGGAGATCAACTTCTCCTTAGGTGGATGACGGTATACGCTGCTTCGATTCAAACTCAACAAATCGGCCTGGCGGCTAATCGTCATGTGAGGATCTTTGAAATCAACGTGATTTCTTCTTCCAGCTGGGTCCGAGGATTTCTGTAGATTTTTTTTTCAACCAGTCTACCTCATAGGTAAGCTGGCCAACTTTGCGCTCTAACTCTGCAATATGCTCTTTACTATGTTCGAGTTCTTTTCGGATTCGGAAGGTCCTTTCTTAAACACTTCCGAAACTCGTCCCATGAACTCTTTCTTCCAGCGTGAGAGAACAACTGGACTGATTTCATACTTAGCAGCAATTTGATTCACTGTTGATTCCTCAGACAAGATTTCTAAGACGACATTTGTTTTGAATTCGGCGGAGTAATTCGTTCTTTTCTTCATAGTTTTCAGTAAAACTAGATTTTGGATTTTGTGTCTCACCCCTTGGGGTCAGTATAAACCTTCCTTGTTTACGCCGATAGCAATTATGACTCCTCTTTAGTGTACACTTCCAAAAGTAAAACACATCGACGAGAGTAGCTGTTTGCTAAAGGCCGATTTTTCCAAGCTGTGACAAGCGGATCTAGGCACTTACAGGGATTTAAGACTGTACCCTACCCGTATATGCAATGATCCATTCCGATATGCCCGTTCATTCATAACTAGTTTCCACGTGTTCACCAACTATCGTTTGCAGGATAGCTAGAGCAGCTTCGATATCCCTATATCCTGAAAACTTCCGAAAATAAATTACTGAAAAAATTGCGAATCTAGGTTAATCTGATAGTGATCCTTTTATATTCAGCTCGTATGCTTAAAATGTTGCTTCGACAACACCAATTATGAATATGTCTCGCGTTATTTTTATGTAGTCTAGCATTTTATACATTTATACGTTCTCAACTCCTACATAATGTTATGATATATAATAAAGTATATCATTTGTTGCTTTTCAATAATTCATCTGGTACTTTCGGATTATATAAATAAAAAATACATGCAAGATTAACAAATAATACACTAGCACCAAATAATATCATAGAAATCAATTTTGCAGTTCGTTTCACAAGTGATCCCTCCAAGGATAAAAAATGTAGAAAGAAGGTTGCTCGATGGAAATAATCAAATTTTTATTATATATGTTATTTTCAATGCTAGAAGTCGTCGCAGTTCTTACATTAATATTCACTTTATTTAGAATTCCGAAACAATATTTAAGAATTCATATTTTTTTCGTTGGGGCAATACTAGCATTTGTTTCCCATACTATTAGAATCGTTGAACAACTGGACTCATATGCTATAATCATTATTGTCATATTATTGTTTTTATTTGTTTGGCTGATGTTTCGAATCCAAGTTTTTTACGCATTTATCATTACGATTTCTTCCTACTTAATATTTGGTGGTTTACAAATACTGATTATATTCTCTCTCACTTCAATTAATATTGTGAACGTGTCGAGTCTAAATAATGATATAGTCATTACTCACGCTATGCAATTGCTTACAGTCATTATGGTATTTTTAATTTCAAAAGTCTTGGACCATTTCCATATTGGTTTTGATTTCGTACCGCATAGTGACTTAGGATCAGTTCAATTGTCAAAAGAGAACTTGTTACTAATTTTAGCAGTAGTAATTAGCTTGGTAGCGGTACATACATATTTCTATTATTTCAATAGTTCTGGATATAGTCATGGCTTAATTTATATGGTGGTTATAAATTTGTTTGCTGTAGCACTAATTATTTACCTGTCTATAAGGAGGGATAAGGGTAGTGATTGAAAACCTGTCACTTTTTTTAGCTATCAAGCTAAAAAAAATAAACCCAGAAGAAACCGCGTCTGTCGAAGTCATGAAGTTTGGCCTGGCAGTTCTACTCAATGGGTCTTTTATCCTAATAATATCATTGCTTATTGGGCTCGGTACAGGACAATTCGTGGGAACACTCCATGTTTTGGCAGCGCTTGCATTGTTGCGCAGTGTGAGTGGAGGTTACCATCTGCCCACATCCGAGTGGTGTATCCTAATTTCTACTGCGATTATCACCATTATCCCGCATTTACCGATCAATTCGCAGTGGTGTATACTGTTAACGAGTAGTAGTTTAGTCTTGGTTCTTTTGTTCGCGCCGTCCAAGATAGAAAATCAAACGCGCATCCCGCGCAAGTACTTTCCTCTTCTTAAGGTGATTGCGACTTTGATGGTAGCCAGCAACTTCCTGTTCATGTCTTCAGCAATCGCTGCTGCATTCTTCGTTCAATCGGTGCTGCTTATCCGTAAATGGGAGTTTCAACGTCCGGATGCAGAAGCCGCACAGTGAAAAGGAGGGATGTACGATGTTGCCCGATATTTCGGAGGAGGAACTCAAGGAAATTCTTATACCTGTTCTTCAAGTAGATGGTTCGAAAGCCGGAGAGATGGTACTGATCAAGCTTGTGGACATCTGCAGTATTACAACGGATGGCCGCCATCTCAAACTGGACACGGCCGAGGGTACTTATCATATGATGGCGACGCTCGACGAAGTGGGGGAGCACCTTGCTCCAATGCTGGGGCTGAAGAAGATTGATCGCGTGAATTACATTCAGCCCAGCAAGGTGACGTATTATGATTCCTTATATCGGAAGATATACTTCGACGAAACCATTACGCCTCATTCGAAATTTGCGACGATTGCACAACGGTATATGGATACGGTGGAAGCGCTGCTTGGCGAAGAAAAGGATCTGGCAAAATCATAATCGCAACTGATTATGGCTATCCGTAGAGGGTGGCTTTTTCTTTTTTATCGGCAATGATGAGGAGGGTACTGTGTGCAGGAATGGTTGAGAATTCTGCTCTTTCATTTGCTTACAGCTGTGGAGGGTTCAGCTGTTTTTTTGTTAATGATTAAGCTGTTCCGCTTCTCGATTCGGGAATGGTGGAAGGAGATTCTATTCGCTGTTTTGTTTACTTCTTATGTGAACTACCATCTGTGGCATATAGAGTTCCTAACCGGCTATGTTTATATAATTCAGGTAGGTATGTTGTATTTATTTAATTGGTTGGTTCTCAGATGCAATTGGCTGCATGCGGTGATTGTGTTATGTACAGGATTCGCGGCGTACACATTGATTCAAGTCGTGGTGCTGTACATATTTAACTTCATGGGGGTGTTTTCCACTGAGAAATTGGACGGCACTCAGCCATATACTACTTACGTCCACCAGTTGACTAGTGCAGTCATAGGTTGGGTAGTGATTAGTCTGCTCACTATGAGACGAATTGGTTTCACTTTTGTTACAGGAAAGAAACGTGGCCTTACTGATAGGAGACTTTGGAGTTATATTGCCATTTTCACGGTTGGTATGATAATACCTGCAGTAGTCTATTTCGTATATCTGAAAGTTGGCGGATTGTCATATGCTATGGGATTTCTCATTGCTCAGTTGTGTTCGCTCAGCCTCTTTATTGCTTTTGCCTTTCGCAGTGAGAAGCAAAAATATTTGAGTCAAAGACATGCTTATCTAAAAGGAGAGAAGTAAGGTGAATTCCATATTCTTCGCAATAGCATATTGCTTCTTTTCTAGCCTTGATACTATAGCAATATTGGCATTAGTCCTGACTTTATACCGTATATCTATGAAGGAGCATCTTGGGAAGGTCCTCATTATTTCATTGTTGTTCGGCTTCTTTAACTATCAGTTGCGCGTTGTCTATGAATTGCATTCTTATATAATGTTTTTCCAGTTGGTGGTGTGGGTACTTGTGTTCTTATGTTTCCCTATCCGCCACTGGTATTACGCTATCGTCATGGCTGTTTCAGGATGTATTATTTTTAGCGTTTTGCAGCTAATTGCTTATGGTGCTTTCGTCATGGCGGGCTTTCCATTATTAGATGAAGTTGATCCTAAAAGCCCAAGTCTTTTCTTAGCCCAAGCTATAACTGATATACTGACATTCGGCTTATGTTATGTATTGTATCGATACAAAATAGGCTTTCTCTTTACGGCCCTGAACGTCAGAACCAGTCCAAGACAACGTATACAATTTATCCTTGTCATCATTGTTCTAGCAGCATTGATTCAATTGATATACAATTTGGTGTTTTCTAAGCAGGTTCATGATGCTTACTTCATGTTTACATTCATCAATTTATTCATCGCTTTGCTTCTATTGCGATATGTGTATAGGAGAGAAGTGGAGGCTTATCAAGGTAAGAGATGACAGATGAATAAACACAATGTGTTTTATGCTTATGTCCTTTCTGGAAGTCCTGACAATTGTTTTCTTAATGTTGACATTTGCAAGGATTTCCTTCTTAACCTACTGGAGAGCGGTTGTTGCCGTTGCATTAGTGCAAGCAAACATAAACCATTTCTTTTGGTCTATAGAGAGCTTGCATGGCTTCATGTTTCTAATTCAATTAGCGATTTTCATGATCTATCAGAGACATATATTTCACATGAGTTGGTTCGCTTCTATATTGGTAGTAGGATTATCATGGTTTATTATACTGACCCCAAGGGATGAGACACAAAATCCAAAATCTAAGTTATACTGAAACTATGAAGAAAAGAACGAATTACTCCGCCGAATTCAAAACAAAAGTCGTCTTAGAAATCTTGTCTGAGGAATCAACAGTGAATCAGATTGCTGCTAAGTATGAGATCAGTCCAGTTGTTCTCTCACGCTGGAAAAAAGAGTTCATGGGACGAGCTTCGGAAGTGTTTAAGAAAGGACCTTCCGAATCCGAGAAGGAACTCGAACAAAGTAAAGAGCATATCGCAGAGTTAGAGCGCAAAGTCGGCCAGCTTACCTATGAGGTAGACTGGTTGAAAAAAAAATCTACAGAAATCCTCGGACCAAGCTGGAAGAAGAAATCACGTTGATTTCGATGATCCTCACATGACGATTAGCCGCCAGGCCGATTTGTTGAGTGTGAATCGAAGCAGCGTATACCGTCAACCGCCCAAGGAGAAGACGATCACTGAAGAAGACTTGTTTATCATGCGCAGAATCGACGAGTTGCACACCGATCATCCTACGTGGGGTTACCGGACAATCACCAAGGTTATTCGTCGGGATGACAACATGCAGGTCAATCGCAAGAAGATCCAGAGGCTGATGCGCGAGATGGGCGTATACACCATCTATCCCAAGCCC
>NZ_BOVK01000092.1 GCF_018403685.1 Xylanibacillus composti | reverse complement strand
AAAATCTTTGACAGACCCCATCGAACAAATCGGATTAACTCCCCACGCTTTTGACGCGAACGTCAGGTCGTTTATAATAGAGGAGTCAATGCGGCGCGACGGACAGACAGGTCTGTTCTCAACATAGGGGAAACGAAATCAGACCTGTTCTCAACATAGAGGAGGAATCAGATGAAGCTCTGGAACAGTGTAGTAGGCAAGCTGTGGGCCACGATTATTTTACTCGTAGCAGTCGTCCTGATGATTTTGGGGTTCTTTTTGCTCGAATATATCGACATGGCCTTTTCGAATTCGAATGATGTGAAGCACCTGTTTATCTACACCGGCGTGATCGGGTTCTCCTTAACGACGTTCTTCGCCTTTTTCTTGTCCACGAAGATTACACAGCCCCTGGTGAAGCTGCGCGATGCCGCGGAGCGGCTGACACGTGGAGACTATGACGCACGGCTCGGCTACCACTCCTCGGATGAGATCGGTGCGCTGGCCAACGCATTCGACCATATGGCTGATCAGCTGCAGAGCACCGTACGTGATCTGAATCATGAGAAGGAGCATCTGAGCAGTGTGCTGCGCAGTATGACGGATGCCGTCATCACACTCGATGCGGATGGACGTGTGATTCTGACGAACCCGCAGGGCGAGAAGCTTGTGCAGGAATGGAGCGCATTGGAATGGGCGGCAGGCTCTACGACAGTGCAGAACGAGAAGCGCACTGACGAGTTCGGAACAAGCGATGGCGCGCCCGTACCGGAGCCGCTGGAAGGCGTCTTCCGCTCTGTTGTGCGGGAATCGACCGAATTAACCGACGTGATCCAGGTTCATCAAGGAGTCTGGTCTGTCGTCATGACGCCGCTGTATACGAACCAGCAGGTGCGAGGGGCTGTAGCAGTGCTGCGGGATGTCACCGAACAGCATAAGCTGAACAAGCTGCGCAATGACTTCGTCGCGAATGTCTCGCACGAGCTGCGCACGCCGCTCTCCATGCTGCAGGGCTACAGCGAAGCGCTGCTCGATGACATTGCGGACTCGCCGGAGCAGCGGAGGGAGCTGGCGCAAGTGATTTTGGACGAATCGCTGCGGATGGGCAGACTCGTCCATAACTTGCTGGATCTGGCCCGTATGGAGGCCGGTCATCTCGTCATGAAACGGGAGGAGGTCAACATCAGCAATCTGGTGAAGCGCATCGTGCGCAAATTTTCGGCCTTAGCCAAGGAGCATGGGGTGGAGCTGCATATGGAGCTTCCAGCTCAGGAACTGCTCATACAGGATGCCGATGAAGACCGACTGGAACAGGTGCTGACGAATCTGACCGACAATGCGCTGCGGCATACGTCGGAGGGGAAAGCGATTACCCTGCTAGCCGCGATGGCAGAGACACATGAAGAGGAGACCGAGCCACAACTACTGCTTGAAGTATCGGATCAGGGGGAGGGCATTCCGGCCGAGGATCTGCCGTATATATTCGAACGATTTTACAAAGCTGACAAAGCCAGAACCAGAGGCTTCAATGGCAATGGAGCGGCCACGAGCACAACTGCCGATGATGCAACCGTGGGTGGCGGCACAGGATTAGGCTTGGCCATTGTGAAAAATATCGTGGACGGCCACGGCGGCATGATCAAAGCAACCAGCACCGTTGGTCAAGGAACAACCTTCTCCATCAGGCTGCCTGTCAGCCGATGAGAGATTGCTTGGAGCGGGGTAAGCGTTATTGTGAAAGTTGGTTAGGGAATTGGGCTGGAGCTTACAAAGTCACAGGCAAATAAAATGTACCGGTCAGGCAGCTCTGCTCCCATCGAGGAGTAAGCTGCTTTTCATTGTTCTAGGGAGAAGTCGATTCTCGTTCAGATGCGATATGGTCCAGCAGCGAAGAGGTGCTTGGTCAGATACTCCCACGTAATATTCGCCATTAGTTGACAGCGTTTCCACGCAAGTGTCGGGCCATAATCTCGAATGGTTGAATCATTTGTTGAATGGTTGAAAATAATCTTGTCCCTCGTGGAACATTTTTCGATCGTGGTATGGTAAACTACAGGTTCACGAGGCGGCTATCGGGTAATCTCTTGACGTGAATCTGGGGATATATCAGACAATTGGCAGGGTTGTCCGTAGTTAACAGGTGTTAGTGGTAGTACTACCATTAATGAATAGTAGAATACTCATGAAATCCTTTGGAATTAACGGTTCAGATACGGATTTCTTACCCTTTTACCACTAATCATTACGCTGTCTTCTTCTCTTGATGGTATTTGGGTAATAAACCGACGTACCACACACCATTCTGCAACGAACTTGTGAAGTTGATAACATGAATCAATGGTAAAAGGTAATAAGTTGACATCCCTCTAGGTATTTAGACCAGTAGAACGCTCAAAAGGAAGGAAACGCTTGTTCCCTTTTCTTGGGTGTGGTATAATGAGAACAATCATGGTGATGGAGGCTGGGATATGTCTGAGGAACGTTTTGAACGGATGGAGAATATGCTGGCTCAATTGATTCAGATGGTGGCTGAGACTAACAAGACAGTTAAGAACACTGAAGACCGCATGGATCGAATGGAACAGCGAATGGACCGAATGGAACAGCGAATGGACCGAATGGAACAAAGCTTTGAAGCGGAGAGAGAACAAAATCAACTTAGACACCGTGAACTGTTGAAGGAGAGTCGAAACCTTATCTTTGAAGTTGACCATCTGAGGAACCAATCGGCCAAGCATGATGCGGAAATTTACAAGTTAAAGCAGCCTCAGTCGTAACACCATGAATCTTACTATGTGTAATCATAGATGAATCGAACGATACAAGGGCTCGTCCTTCTGGCATAATAGGACTGGGCCCTTTATTTGTGTAGGAACTTTGCACTGCAAATCCCTGATGATGAACCTGGAGGGCAGGCTCCACGATTATTTTTGTTTTATTTCCGCAATTCTATCTCGTGGGTGCCTAGCTCTTCGTTTTGGAAAAAGAATCGTTTAGCAAGCCCTAAGTGCATATATATATTCTTTATTTCTGTCAAAGTGTTTACATCATTACCAGGCTGTTCAACTCGCACCATCGTATCCGACAAATGAGATTGCAACTTGGATGAGTATGCTTAATGATGAAGATTTTTTGTTTATCTAGTAATATAAGAAAAGGAAGATTTGGCTATTTTTTATGTTAGTTGGAACGTAAGCTCGCCTTACACATGCAATGAAAGGGGTGCTGGAGAGTGAAAACAATCAACATCGTATTAGGTGCACTACTGCTCATATTCGGGGGACTCTTCTTCATCAATGATTGGCAGAAAGTGATTGGGGCATTGTTCTTTGCGGGAGGGATCTTTTCCATAAGTACTGATCTTATTCTTGCCTCTAATAACCAAGATGACCGAAATATAAAGCTGCGAGCGGGGCACACATCCTATCTAATTAGTGTTGTGTATATATTCATAATTGTCCTGTTGTTTCAATCGGGTATACTTAACGACCCCATTAACGGATTTGCATTAATCCTGCTAGGTGTTATCCTTGCTTTTCCCATCTCGATGTTGTATTACCGCAATGAACAGTGAGCAGAGAGAAAGGATCACACGGTTTTTGTCGCTTGCGTCAGTTGCTTCTGTCTCTCCATGTTTGGACCAGTGTAGAAATCAAACCTACGATGTAGTAGAGCAGCAGTCCTGCCAATCCGACTAATCCAACTAGAAAGAGGAAGAAGCTAATGATTACCGCGCCAAATTGATCGGTGAGTGTGATGAAATTGAAATTTGATTTCGCCAGGTACTGCGGGTCTACCTCGGATACATCATAAATAAATGTTCGATTAGACAACATGTTTGCGGGTATTTTGAATTCCCCTTTCTTCGTCAAGAAATAAGGATATTCTTCCATCTCACACTCGCCAAATCCATATAGTTCGATATATCCATCTCCGTAAGTGCTTTCTCCCCAAATGCCTCCGTAAGCTGGCGTAGTCTTGGCTGACCAAGAGGACCCTCCAAAAAACATATCCTTGATGTCTATCTCGACACTTTCAATTTCGTAGCCGCAATATTCCTTGCCGTACGCGATCACGGCATTTTGAAGCTTGCCTTTCGTATAATAAACTTTCGATGCGTAGTAGAGGGGATAAGCCACCATGATACATAGAAAAATCGTCATAAGGAGCAGTTGGACCTTAGTGAATGGTTTCAATGATTTTCCTCCAATGGGCTGACTGTTTCACGCTGACGCAACCCAATATATTCCTTATATCTACTATAGACTAAGTACACTTACAAAACTACAATTTTTATGATGGTAATCACCCTCTGACCAACAAATAATGCTTAATATAACTAGTTAGGACGTGAGTCATGTGTTGATCCGAGGGCGCATGACATGCAGGATCATGTCACGGCAATGAATCAGCTGTATACTAATGAAAGGAGGGGAGCGATAATGAGGAATGTAAAGATAATATCGATAATTTTTATATGTGTGTCATTACTTTGCTCCTTTGCTACTGGATGTACATCCATTAGCGAAGACGATAGCGCTATACCCATTTTCGATTTTCATGGTTCTTATTCTTTTTATTACAGCATTGATGAATTACTCGATCAAGCGGACGTAGTGGCAGAGGTTAGGGTGAATGAACATCAAAAAACGGAAATGATCGCGAGCCTACCATTCACAACATCAGCCGTTGAAATACAAGAAGTCTACAAAGGGGACCTGTCCAAGAATGAAGTCATACTGGTGAATGAATTAGGCGGCCTTTATCGCCCTCATTTGTTTGGAGATCCAAGTCAGCCACAGCAAGAAGAGTTTGTTGAGATGCGAGTGGAAGGCGTATCCGTTATGCAACCCGGGGATATACAAATTATTTTCGCTAAACTCGATGACGAACTAGATGATGGATCGTATACGATCTTTGCGTTATGGCAAGGGAAGTTTAAGATACAGGGTGACCAAGCGGATCGTGGCGTGGCAAAGCATGAGGAGGTCAATGAAAATTTTGTGTTCGAAAGCGCGATTCAATTAAAAGATAAAATCAAAATGGCAAAGGTAACGAAGGAAAGGGAAAATGACTGAACGTGTTAGTCGTAGAGCAACTAGTACAAATATACTAAATGATAGGGGGATTATAGTGATAGTACGATTAACACTATGCTTGAAGATAATAATCGTCGTTTTGTTATTATCATCTTGCGATTTCATAGGTAAAGGAGAGTTGGATTTTTCCGAATATGGTGAAGCGGCGCATCTATCGATAGAGACACTTGAAGAATGGATTGAACTCTCTGACCATATCCTAACAGGAGAACAGATTGCTTCACGTCCCTACGATACGTATTTGGAATATGATATACAGGTCCGGGAACAGTTCAAAGGAAGCGTAACAGATTCCGTCATCCAAGTATTCTCAGCTGTGCCTTTAGCGAGTATCGGGAGAATGTAGTTTACACTGTGGTCGGTGTTCCGAATATTATTGATAGGGATCGTATCCAAATCGGCCCGCTTAAGGATAAAAACGTTGAGCAATTAAGAAAGACAATCCAAGCGTCACCAGAACAGCAAGCATTTCAAGACAAACATCAAGTTATAGAATCAGCGGAAAATTTGGATGCACTCATAGATCTTTCTGACTACATTGTTCATATACGACCGACTGCTATTGCTTTTGTGAATCCATCCCTGAAAGCGGTTGAATTCGAATTGCTGGAACAATTCAAGGGAGATGAACGGTTCAAGGAAAAGCAGATCATTCGACTTCCTTCGTCGATTGAATTGGAGCAAGAATATTTGGTGTTTTATCGGATTTATGATTCAGAGCGAGACGCCGTAAATCCAGGTATCACCTTAACTACACGCCATGGCAGTGTGATAGCGAAGCAGGAAGATCTGTTATGGAAGAGTGCGATCGAGACGTTGGAAAAGCACGTAGAAGCCTCTTCAGAAGAGTAGTTAACTGGTGTATTTAGTAGAGTAGAGGTCGGCTTATTTGTACAAACAGGTCGTCTCCTTTTGGGTGTGGACTAGCTAGTGTGATACCGATGTAGTAGATGGGGTATGAGCAGGCGAGCAGTTTCGTTGATAATGGCAGTAGTATCAATAATTAATAGTAGTAAGTATATGTAATTCTTACGGTTACGTGTGTAAAACTCGGATTATTAACCCTTTTACTCTTATTAGTTACGCCGGCTTCCACTCTTTATGGTAATTGGGTAATGAATCGTGTGATTGGGTGCGGTACGAATGTGAAATAGTTAATAAGGTATCATTCATTTATGGTAGTAGTACCACAAATGCACCCACAGCGATTCCAGAGGCACTAGCCGAAACTTAACCCCTGCTCGATCCTGCCGACTATGTACGGGACATTTTCCAGAGCTTGTTGGACATCTAGCGAGAAGACAAGCCTCCTTATTGGTGTATGTCAGTGAGGAGGGGGGAGTTAACCCGTATGAAAAATCCATTGCGAAAAGAAGAAGTCTGCAGAATGTTGGGACAATAACTGCACGCACCAATGATTATGTGGTACAATAGCATTTCTGGCAGGGGTGGCTATGGATGCAAACTACTTCTGTTCCTTTCATGCTTCTTTGTTTACTAGCGGATGTAAAACGTTTTCTTTTATTCGAATTATACAGAAAATAAGGGTGGTATGATGATTGATTATCTGATCTTTACAATTAGTGGGACCGTGGAAGGATTGGCGATGTATATCTTTGTGTTTGCCTTGTTCTGTTTGCCCATCCGAGAAAATATGAAATTGCTGGTGATTAGTTCGATCCTGATCAACTTATGCTCCTACCAGCTTCGGGTGGCGGATCTCGCTATGGTGGATGTTCTCATACATGTTGTGTTGTACATTTTATTTATGTGGCTGATGTTCGAGATTCCTTTGATCTATTCGATAATATTGACTATTGTAATGTATGTGGTGTTGGCAGTAATGCAGCTTGGATTGATTTATCCTTTTCATTACCTCGGTTTTTATAGGTTGGACTCATTGGATGAAACGATTCTTTGGGGGAGACTCATTCAACTCCTTTCCGCTGGCTGCCTTATAGGTATTAGTTTTTTCCTGCATATGAAACGGCTACACTTCAGCTTTGTGCCAAATCATCGGCATAAGCGAGTTCGGTTGGAGTACGAGAATTTGTATTTATTGATCTTATCCATCACGATGCTGTTGTTGTTGGCTGCTTGTATAGGATTTGTCGCGTTGAATAATCTTTACTTGTATACGACGCTGTTAAGTATCATTCTTGTCGGATTAATTGGCGTTTTTGTGTATCTGGCTGTTAAGAAGGATATGCAGCATTACGGGAAGGGCCGGTTATCCCGGAGGAGGTAGCGGGCTAACGCATAAAGACAAAATGGGGGTTCAGTATGCAACTTGTGCTGTATCTGATAGGCGGTTTTCTTGACAACTTGTCAACGCTTTTGATAATTTTCACCTTATTTGGTTTTGCGATTAGAGATAACCTCAAATATATGTCCTTTGTATCAGTATTAATAGTGGTGCCATCTTATCCGTTACGGATCTTGGGGTTAAACATGATTGATATCATTGCGCACAGTATTTTCTTTTTCTTGGCTCTGCGAGTCGTCTTTCAAATTCCCTGGATGTTTGCCTAGTCATGATTATTGGGCATGGGCTACAGGGGTTGATCCAATTTCTTATATTGTGGCGCACTGATTCTATGAACATCGATCCGCTCTCTATGACAGCGAGAGTGTACCAGGTGATCATATTCGCCGTTATTGTGTGGGGATGCTACGTATTGCGTCGCATGAAGATGTACTTCAGCTTTGTTCCAGACGACTCGCGTATCCGAGTGAAGATGACTACTATTCATCAGCAATTAATGGCGCTATCTGTGTTTACATTTATCCTGTTAAACTACGGGATCTTCCACGCGTATTACACAGGTTACTTACATTTAATGCTGCCTGTGCATCTAATTTTTACTGGGATACTTGTTCTATTTATAATTCTATTCCTTAAGATTGAGAGAGGAAGGGAAAGAGGGAATAATCGGGTAGAGTGAAAACTATAGGATCGTCTACATTAAGTTGGACAGAAAAAATAAGGGCTTGTAGAATAGACCTATCATACTAAGGAGCGGATCTCTACAATGCCGTGCCATTGCTACGGTAGAAGGCGATCTGAACCAAATCCAGTGGTTTCACACGGACCGTGGGAGTGAGTTTAAAAACCAAAAGATGGACGAGCTCCTGGATACCTTCAAGATCGGTCGATCGCTAAGCGCGAAGGGTTGTCCTGATGACACTGCTGTAGCTGAAGCGACCTACAAGGTCATGAAAACAGAGTTCATCCATCAGATGGAGTTTCAAAGCCTTCATCACCTGCAGTTGGAACTATACGACTATGTCAACTGGTTTAACAAGCATCGAATTCATGGATCATTGGGGTACATGACGCCTGTTCAGTACCACCAAGCAGCCCTTAAAAAAGTTGTCTGATTTAATGTTGACAATCCATGGACACTCTTACATTCGCATGATCGAGCAACTCTAAGTATTCAGCGTTTGTGAAATGGCTCCCTTGATCACTGTTGATGATATCAGGTTTGCGGTCGGCTAGTGCTCGTTTCAGGCAATCCATAACAAATGTCTTTTCCAAGGTGCTCGAGAGCTCGTAATCGACGATTCGTCGGCTGTACCAGTCCACGATGACAAACAGATACATAAAGCCTTTCTCCATCCGAAGATAAGTAATATCGATTCCCCAGACTTGATCAGGACGGCAAATATCCAGATTCCTGAGCA
>NZ_BOVK01000091.1 GCF_018403685.1 Xylanibacillus composti | reverse complement strand
TTCTCACCTGTCTTTTCGTTACTTATACCGGCATTCTCACTTCTGTACAGTCCACTGCTCCTCACGGTACAGCTTCGACCCGTACAGAACGCTCCCCTACCCATCTTTCGATGCCATCGCTTCGGTGCTGTGTTTAGCCCCGTTACATTTTCGGCGCAGAGTCACTCGACCAGTGAGCTATTACGCACTCTTTCAATGGTGGCTGCTTCTAAGCCAACATCCTGGTTGTCTGTGCAACTCCACATCCTTTCCCACTTAACACAAACTTCGGGACCTTAGCGGATGGTCTGGGCTGTTTCCCTCTTGACGATGGATCTTAGCACTCACCGTCTGACTCCCGGTCATCAAATATGCGGCATTCGGAGTTTGACTAGACTTGGTAATCCTTGACGGACCCCGCACCCAATCAGTGCTCTACCTCCGCTACTCTAAACCGAGGCTAGCCCTAAAGCTATTTCGGGGAGAACCAGCTATTTCCGAGTTCGATTGGAATTTCTCCGCTACCCCCACCTCATCCCCGCACTTTTCAACGTACGTGGGTTCGGGCCTCCAGTAAGTGTTACCTCACCTTCACCCTGGACAGGGGTAGATCACCCGGTTTCGGGTCTACGCCTGGTTACTATACTCGCCCTATTCAGACTCGCTTTCGCTGCGGCTTCGGCTTCTCACCTTAACCTCGCAACCAAACGTAACTCGCCGGTTCATTCTACAAAAGGCACGCCATCACCCGTGATGAAACAAGTTTCATCATAGGGCTCTGACTTCTTGTAAGCGCACGGTTTCAGGTTCTCTTTCACTCCCCTCCCGGGGTGCTTTTCACCTTTCCCTCACGGTACTGCTTCGCTATCGGTCGCCAGGGAGTATTTAGCCTTGGCAGATGGTCCTGCCGGATTCATACGGGGTTTCACGTGCCCCGCACTACTCGGGATCCACTCCGGAGAGGTTAGACTTTCGGCTACAGGACTGTTACCCCCTATGGTGAGCCTTTCCAGACTGCTTCACCTAGCCTAACCCTTTGTAACTCCATGCGGAGTGTCCCACAACCCCAGTGAGCACGCTCACTGGTTTGGGCTAATCCGCGTTCGCTCGCCGCTACTGACGGAATCACTGTTGTTTTCTCTTCCTCAGGGTACTTAGATGTTTCAGTTCCCCTGGTCTGCCTCAGCCCTGCCTATGTGTTCAGCAGGGTGTACGTACCTATTACGGCACGTGGGTTCCCCCATTCGGACATCCCCGGATCGTAGCCTGCTTACGGCTCCCCGAGGCATTTCGTTGTTCGCCACGTCCTTCGTCGGCTCCTGGCGCCTAGGCATCCTCCGTGCGCTCTTTCTAGCTTAACCT
>NZ_BOVK01000090.1 GCF_018403685.1 Xylanibacillus composti | reverse complement strand
TCCATAATTCTTCATCATCTTTTCCGATCTTCTCAAATATGTTTTACAGATTGTCCCGAAGCCTTCTATTCAACTACTAGAAATATCCTAAAGTCTTTGAATCTAACCGTACGTACATCTATGGTTCGTGCATCCAATAATCCATGACGATTAGTGTAGCGATTTGGTATAATTAGAATGAGCATACTTCGTATACATACATTACTTGTTGCAACTAGATCGGTTATTCCTCTGACTTTACCCTAGCCCATATATAAAATGTAAGGGAAACCTAAGGAAAACGATTTTTACATTAATCCAGATATTATCTGAGGAGGGGAAGATTAATATGAAAAAGTTTCCTGTAATCGGGGTACTCCCTTATTTGAAGACAACTGATACAGTTGTAATTCGAGGAGTGCGCTTCAGAAGTAGTAGTAATATATCTGAGGTGCCACCCAAATATCGTGATCATTTACAAAATATTTTTGAGATGTTTTATTTGCGAGACAATTTTAAAATAAAAAATATGGTATATGTGTTTGAATTGTTCGATAGTATTTCTGAACGTGATGAGTTTATAAAAGCGCTTTTTGAGGCCCAGGCATTAATTACCTTTATGTATTCATCCCCACATCCTACATTATTAGACCTATTTCTATCTCAAGAACATGTCAATACATATTTATTTTTTGAAAAAGATATACCATATCATTCAGTTTATCCACCACAGGATAATTTGGAGAATCTTGATAAAGAAATTGCACCGAAAGGACGAAAGGAAGCATCCTTTTCCTTTATTAAAGGTTATGAAGGGATTTTGAATAACTCTATTAATTTCTGGGTTACTGAAGGAAATAGAATCTATCCTCCCACACCCAATTTCTATCTAAATATCCCTCAAGATCTCCTTCGAGATTTTCATTCATCAGAACTTCAAAGTACTAACTCTAGTTTTGTTAGTTTTCTTAATTTTGGTAGAAGTGCAACCGAAATTAATGACAGAATATTCAATTCACTAAAATGGTATAACAGAAGTACTTCTGTCTATTGTGGTGAAGAACAAGCTTTAGTTTATATGGCTATTGCATTCGAATCTTTGCTCGATTTGGAGCATGGCGATCATGTCACAAAAAGATTTAAGGAAGCAGTAATATTATTAGTAGGACGTGTTGAAAAGCTTGAAAGTTGGCTAGACCAATTTTATAAAGCGCGTTCAGAAATAGTTCATGAAGGGCAAACAAATAAAACGTACTTTTTCGCTGATGGGAAGTATTCCAAAAGGTATACTAAGTATCGATCTTTAGTATCTTACGGACGAATGATATATAGAGTTTGTATAAGTACTATAATGCACGGTTCAGAAATGGTACAAAAAATAAGTCTTTCTTCATTGTTTACAACAAACAGGGAAAGGTTTCAGAAAATATGTATGGAGTTTAAAGAGGTTCATGAATCTCCAGACATACAATTGCTATCCTTAAAACAGGTTATTAAAGAAATAGGGATATACCGGTTTGTTTCAGAAGATGCGATTGAAACCAAGCTAATGCTTACTAGTGTTAAATCGACAATCAAAGTTTTTTTAGCGACAGAACCGAATATACCTAAAAAATACATCCAACTAATGGAGGATTTTATTGATTGTGACTCTGGCCAATTTAATGAACTTACCATTTTGAAAGACTTGGATGAGATAATTAAGCAGGAAGAAGAGACCCTAAATATAAGTGAATCTCACGAAATTGTCTTTTCATTGATTAAAAGTGTTTGGTCGTATACTTTTATGATTTATTTTAAGAAGACTCCTAACTCCCTTTCTCAACAAGAAGAGAATAATGATATTATTGGATAGAATCATTAGCATTAGTCGTGATATTTCTATTTCACATTTCTTAAATAATAGACAAATTAAATATAATTTATTGTTATAATCAGTGCCTTCCTTCTACAATTAACAAAAACTAATATGTAAAAAGGAGTTCAATATGTCTTTTTTTCTAAGAGTTGCAATAGCCCAAATTTTATCTCATGCAGCTTATACTGATACGACGAATCTACTTATGGAACCGACAGGGAAAAACCTGGGGATTACTAAACTTCATTCTGTACCTGCCATAAAGACTTTAAGGCAACACATACTCAAACGATATTTAGAACACCAATCAGAAAAAATAGAGTTAATAATCCAACATGCTGTTTCCACGAATGTTGACATCCTTGTGTTTCCTGAATATACAATTCCTGGTGAGATCCTCCCACTTGTGAAACAACTAGCTGATTTAAATAATATTATTATCGTTTCGGGTAGCCATATGATAACGGGAAATTTATCGGATTATTATACCGAATGCAATATTCCTCTTACAGAGCTTAGAGGCAATCATAATATTGTAAAAGAGGAATATATTCGCCAAGCGGTATCTCCGGTATTCTTGGGTAATGGTTCAGTGGAATTATTCTACAAACAAGAACAATCCCAATGGGAAACAAACTTAATCCCTTCGTCCTCTAATAAACAATGGGTTCAAATCGAACGAGGAGGAAGAAAACTCCTCTTGGGAGTAAAATTATGTATCGATGCCTTAAAAAGAATTGAATGGCCTGAAGACGATACATCAAAAATTTTTGTGATTCCATCCTATAGTCCTAAGACTCATAATTTCGATGATTCTGCTGGTATTCACCTTTTAAATGGTATTCCAGTATGCTATTTAAATGAAGCGAAGACTGGACAATCTAAAGTTTATGGTTGGGTCCATCGTGATGAAACAAGTCCTTACCTCTCAAACGGAGGAACTATAAAAATTCCTAATAATGAAGAATGTCTGCTAACAGTAGATATCGATGTCGAAGGGCAATTCGGGAAAAATTCAACAACCAAAGTTCATTACCCGACTAAGGTAATTTCAATTGCGCCGCTTTTGTATACCTCAACATCATCAAGTAGGGAATTGATTGAATTATTATCATCAAAACTTCCAGTTACTATGGAATATATTGAGAGCGTATTATTAATGACACGAATTCCACTGATGATAAGGAATAAGTTCGAAGTGTTGAAGAATATCTACGAATTAAATGCAAATCGCCATCAAGATGAAGAGTTTGCAAGAGAAGTGATTGTTATTCGGAATTCACAAACATTCTGGGATATGGAACGAGATTTTATTGAGGGCTCAATTGAGGTTGTGCACCGTTTACTAACATCATCCGCTCTTTCTGATGAGGCATTAGCTGTGTTTAGTAATTTACGAAAAGAGCAGCATGTTATTAATAAATTTTGTTCACCAAAAGTCGAAAATGTGAATATTATTGACCAACCTTTGTCTTCCAAAGACTCAGTATTATCAAAACCATACTTAGGAAGAGATGAAGCTATAACAGCATTTAGAAGATTTATAAATAGTAATTCAGCCGTATGTACTGTATTAGGAATGCGTGGTATTGGTAAAACCGAATTTTTAAGATCTGGAGTATCACAAGTACTTCCAGGGAACTGGCAGAAAAAACACATTCAGATAACTGAAGGTACTGGATTTGCTAGATTTATTCTTATGTTGTACTCCCAACTCAATCTTACTGTCAATGAAAATTTGTTGGAAAATTTGACGGAGGAATCCGTGGAAAGATTACTTACTGTATTTTTTGATCGGCTTGAGAAAACTAACGCAGTAATTCTGTTGATTGATGATTGGCACAATGTATTTTATAGAAAAAAATATAGAGATGTGTTCTTTTCTAGATTTATAGAAAGGGCTTTAATGTTAGCAGGAAACAATAAAATTATTGTAACATCACAGTTTCGATTCGATCATGAAAGAATATATCCGATCATCTTGAATCCTCTTGAATCAGACATTATTTTAGGTATCCTTGATTGGAACATAAGGAATATTAGAGGGGGAAATGAACCGATCAATATTCCTAATGAATTAGTCAGGCAGTTACACGGAAGTCCTTTGGCAGCAATGTTATTGTCTCAGTTACTTGATAAATATTCGATCGATTCTATAATCAATAGTGTTCAAGTAAGTGAAAGATTCCAAAATAGACTGGTCAATATAGTCCTAGAGAAAATTACCTTAACAGCGGATGAACTAGAATTGCTGAACTTCATCTCAGTATTTAATATGCCTATTGAATATACAGTTATTGAGGGATTTTCTAAAGAAAAAACCTTTGATCTTCTTGACTCATTGACAAGTCATTTTCTTATTGAATTTAATGTTGAAACTGGATTATACCAAATGCACAGTTTGATAAAAAGACATTTTTTGAGTAGTATTCCTTTTAACAAGAAAACCGAATTACATAAAATTGCTGCTGGGTACTATGGGCAGAAAATTAAACAGAGCAGTAGTCCTGCAGATAAAGGTGAACATATTTCCCATCTTGCACACTCTTTACAGTTCGATCAAGTAAAAGAACTAAGGAGTGTTTATATTGAAGAAATAAGACCAGTTGCCCTTAGGTTATTTAAAGAACGTAAGTTTGGAGCTGCATTAGAATATTACAATATTCTTGATAACCTAAGGAAAAACGATATAGACGTGAAATTTCATATTGGATTATGTTTAACTCATTTAAATGAATTATCTGATGCAGAGAAATATATAAACGACGCAAGAAAAATAGATAATTCTGCGTGGTGGATATTAACCGGTTACTCAGATGCTCTTACAAAAAATCGCCATTTAGTTGCTGCAGAAAAATATGCCAATGAAGCGCTAGAATTAATGAAAACCTTGAATGTTCCTGAGAAAAAATTATCTGCTGTGTATCAAACTCTTGCTTTGATTCATGAAAAAAGAGGAGATCGAAACGCAGATTCACTTTACAAAAAGGCAATTAAGTTTGATGAACAGAGTGCATTTGTTCATTATGCATACGCTAAATACTTATATAATAATAAACACTTCGATATGGCATACAATGAATTACAGATTGCAAAACAAATAGACTCATCATTGTTACAAGTACACAGGCTTTTGGAGAAAATCACCAGTAAAGATCATTTTATCAATGAAACTGAAATTCTCAATGAAGATGATGAAGAATTATGGA
>NZ_BOVK01000089.1 GCF_018403685.1 Xylanibacillus composti | reverse complement strand
TGCAAATCGGCGGCTTTCTGTTTCCTATGCGCGCGTGCGCTTACCGGCTGTCCGCTCCACTAATCATGGAACGAGCCGCAAGAGCTCCTGCATTAATAGCGGAATTGCTTCACGATATCGTGCAATTCGCCGGAACGCTCCTTCAACACCGAGGCGTGGCTGGCCACTTCCTGCGTGGCGGAGCTTTGCTGCTGTGCTGTAGCGGCGCATTGCTCGATGCCTGCGGCGGCTTCTTCAGAAGCAGCTGCAATTTCGGTTGTGGCCAGACTGACCTTCTCGCTGTTGGCAGCGATTTGAACCAAATTGCTGGTGACGCTTTGAATGCGTTCAGTCATGGCGGCAACGGCTGCGTTAATGTGAGTGAAGTGGTCACGGCAGATGTGGATTTGCTGCTGGCCGCTTGCTACTCTGTCGTGTCCTTGCGCCATCGAATGCGCCATGTTCCGCGTCTCTGCCTGAATGCCCTGGATAATCTCCGCGATCTCTCCGACGGAAGCATTCACCTGCACGGAGAGCTTTCTGACCTCTGCGGCGACTACCGCGAATCCTTTGCCCGCTTCTCCGGCTCTGGCAGATTCAATCGCCGCGTTTAAGGCCAGCAAATTGGTTTGCTCCGCGATTCCCTTTATGACCTCACTCAGCTTGGAAATATCATCGATGCGCAGCTCCAAGTGATTGACCTTGTCCGTGGAATCTGCAACTAAGGCGGCCACTTCTTCAAACAGCTCGACCGAGCGTGCCATCTCCTGCTTCCCTTGATCGGAAGCCTGATGCACATTCTTCGCATGCGCTTCCAGCACCCTGCCGTCCTCGTTGGACAGCACGATCTGCTTATTCAACTGGTCAATCAAGCTGGAGATGTCCCCGGAGGTGCTTGCCTGTTCTTCCGCGCCTGCTGACAACTGCTGCATCGTAGCAGACACTTGCTCCGAGCCGGTGCGCACTTCGCTGGCCGCTTGCGTCAAGACGGCGCTTTGCTGATCGACCTGGCTTGAGATTTGCTTCAACTTTTGCATGATGTCGAGCAAGAACGCCACCATGGCATGGCTGGATCTTGCAAGCTGCCCAACCTCATCCTGACGCTGGGTATCCTTAGCATCCAGATGCAGCTGCAAGCTGCCGTCCGCAATTTCTTGCATCTGGTGAACAAGTCTGGCTACGGGCTTGGTGATGTGGCGGATAAGCAGGAACCCCAGCATAAAGACGATGAGGATGCATAAGGTGATTAACCCCCATGACAGAAGCATCTGTCTTTGATTCGCTTCGATCAGAGCTTGGACCTTGGCGACAGCGGTGTGCTCCAGATCCTGCTGCAGCACATCGATCACATGGCGAGTCTGATTAAATTCGTGCCTCAAGCGCTCCAGTTCTGACGCCGGCACATCCGTTTGATGGGTGATGAACTGTTCGACATCCTGCTGCCAATGGGTGAATTGCCGGAAGAAATCCTCATAGTGCGCGAGCACCTGGTCAGGCTGCAACCCATCGACCACGGTCAGGATGTCCCTGGCCTGATTCATCCGCTCCGTAACTTGAACGATGTTTTCATGGAAGTCTGACGTCCAGACTGCCAGTTGTTCAGAAGTAGCCGACTCATTGGCCTGAATGCTCATGAACGCTTGTTCCGCCTGGTAAAAGTCGCGGTCTGCATTCAATAAGTAATGCGTCGCATAGTAAAGCTCGTCGTACAATTCCTGTTCCAATTCCTCCGCTGTTGACTTGAGCGACTGCATGAGAAAGCCGTTGCTAACCACAAGAGCGACTGTAGCCAGCAGAAGTACTCCGAACAACTTGGTGCCGATTCTTAGATGATTGAACTTGGACAGCATGGATGCATCCCCCTTGGTCATAACCTTTTTTCAAACAAAAAATACACCCCGTCTACTGGCGTGTACTTCCTGAGCAAACGGCAGCTGGCTGGCATGGCAGCATGATGACGCTGCGGTAGCCCCTGTAGCTTTGCGTCACTACGTTTCCGTAGCTTTGCCTTGATCGAAGAATATGGAGTTTTTACGTAGAACCTGGCTGTATGGATCAATCCGAATTTTGTCATTAGTGTAAACGAAATCGAGTTATTTTACAATACAAATTTCGACAAGATTCCACACGCTGGTGTTGCGATTGGCGGAGGAGAGGGCGCCATGAAGTCCTTGTTGCTTCCAGCCCAATATGCGAATACTCGTTGCTACGTTCCTGCTCAATATGCTGGAATAGCGGCAAGAGCCGAGCTTGAAAAAAGTAACGGCGGTGAGCAGAAAGAGCAGAAAGAGCAGAAAGGTTGACCGGACCAGTCGTTTGAATCTGTAGCGGCCGCATATGTCCATTAGAGCGAAAAAAACGTTCCTTCGATTTTCTAGCGGCCGCATATGTCCATTAGAGGCCCAAAAAACCCGGTTTTGCTGGTTAGTGCATCGCTAATGGTCATTCGTGTCCGTTGCATTTCAAAAAAAGGCCAATACGCCCTCTGACGGTCATCTATGTCCGTTAAGGTTACATAAAGTCAGCGGCGGCGCTCTCATCAGCAAGGTCGATCGGCAGTGGCGGGGGCATAAGTGGTCACGAAAGATGCCAACTGACCCCCTTCGACCCGAGAACTGCGCCCGCGCATGTTTCTCGGGCGTTCGCCATTTCGCTTTAGTGATCGTTTGTTGATCGTTTGTTGATCGTAGGCATATATAATAGATTGCAACCTACTTCGACATTCTTCGACAAATCCACACAGATGGAGGATGACTAATTTGGCGGAATATGATGGAGCTAATTGGAGAATGGTACACAAGGCCGCAATGGGGAGAAGGGCACTGATCGGCATGCTGGCCAGCGTGCTTTTTTTGACCCAACTGGTAATCGCGGATACCGCGCATGCGGCTAGCGGCTGGAGCAACGTGAGTGGTGAAGAGGGCATAACTACGAGCCAGGGGAGTATGGTGCGACCTGATCTTATCGAATACAACGGGTATTTATATCTAATCTGGTCAGAGTTGTATGATGGAAATTATAGGGAAATGCACGTGATGCGTTATAACGGTACCAATTGGGAATCTGTCCAAGGAGGGGATGATGGCTGTGTCATGGTTGGCTGCGTCAATGCAGAAGCTGGGTCGCCTAATAATTCAGCGGTATTCCCATCTCTGGAAGTTTACGACGGCAAGCTCTTCGCCTCCTGGTATGAAAACTACACGATGATTAACTATCAAGCGAGGGTTAGGCAATATGACGGCGAACATTGGACGACGGTGGACGGCGGTACGCTTAATGTAAGTACGAACACAGCCAATGATCCCGATTTGATGGTGTATAATGATGAGCTCTATGCCATCTGGTATGAAGCGAACAATATTCATGTGAAGAAATATAGTGGTGATGCCGATTCGCCGCAGTGGAATCTCGTCACGCCTAACGGAGGATTGAGTTCAAATGCAGGCCTGAATCCAACGCTGATTGAGTTTCAAGGAAGCTTGCACGCGGTATGGCGGGAGATGGGGTCAGGGGTAAGCAAAGTACGAGTCAGCAGATATGAGGGCAACACTAATTGGGTATCTGTTGACGAGGGCGGACGGACGGAGAACCCGTCCTCGCATGCGTTGACTCCGCATGCGGCTGTATTCAACGATCAGTTGCATGTGATTTGGAAAGAAGCCAGCACCAATCGTATTCGCGTGCACGCCTATGATGGGGACGGCTGGAAGGATGTGAGTTCCGGCTTGAATATCAATACCGAAGTGACGGATCATCCCCGATTAATCGTCCACAATGATCGCCTGTATGCAGGGTGGATTGCAGGGGGGGTGCTGCGGGTGAAAGCCTACGATGGGACTACTTGGGCGCTGGCGGACCGGAATATGGGGCTGAATGTTGCCAGCGGCTCGACCGCAAGCTATCCCCAATTCGGCACTTATGACGGGCAATTGTACGCGGCTTGGGTCGAACGAACAGGGTCCAGCGAATTTCGTCTCAGGGTAGCGCGGATGCCGTCCGCGCCGGCTGCGCCGACGAATGTGATGGTGACGCCAAGTTTTAACAGTGTGACGGTCGCGTTCGATACACCTAATGACGGGGGAAGTCCGATCACACAGTACACAGTGACTTCCTCGCCGGAAGGCATAACGAATACAGGCACGGCCAGTCCCATCACGATTACGGGGCTGACGTATGGCGTCGATTATACGTTCACCGTCACAGCCACGAATGTGATGGGCACATCGGCGGCATCCGCGCCGTCTACTCCGATTACACCGTTAGCCTTTGCACCGGAGCCTCCAACGAATGTAGCCGCGTCACCGGGCAACGCCGAGGCAACAGTCAGCTTCGATACGCCGTTTGCCAACGGCAGCCCGATCACTTCTTACACGGTTACATCGAGTCCGGGCAACATTACGGCTACGGGCAGTTCAAGTCCGATTACGGTAGAGGGATTGACGAATGGAGTAGCGTACACGTTCACCGTTGAGGCTACGAATGCCGTAGGGACTTCGAATGCGTCTGAACCTTCAACTGCGGTGACGCCGCAGCCGGAAAGTTTTTTCCTATTCGATGCCAGCACAGGGACGATTACCGGCTACTTGACGGGAGGGCCTAAGGATGTCGTCATTCCCGAATCAATCGAAGGCGTAGCGGTTACGCGGATTGGAAATGGCGCATTCAAGGGCAAAGCGCTTACCAGTGTAGTGATTCCAGACGGGGTTGTCACTCTGGAAAGCGAAGCTTTCAGCAACAACGACTTGACGACTGTAACGCTGCCGATGAGTGTCAAGACGATTGGCGAGAACGCCTTCGCTGACAATCAGTTAACCGTCGTAACCCTTTATAACCGCGATGTGGAGCTGAATGATGGCGCGTTCAGCGACAATCAGGCGGAGTCCGCCAGCTTGACCCTGATCGGTCATTCCGGAACGGCGGCGGAACACTATGCGACGAATGAGCAGCATACTTTCCTCACGTTGATCGGATTGTCGCCGGCCGACACGCTTATATTCCCGATAGCGGTTGAAGGATACGATGCAGCCATGCCGCAGAAGGTGTCCATCACCAAACACGTGCATGGAGAGGTCGATCAACTAGATGTGGAAGTGAGCGGAGCAAGTGCCGCACATTTCGAGATTGGCGCTCTGGGAGCAGTGAAGCTCGATAACAGCCATGCACAAACGAGCTTTACCATAACGCCTAAGACTGGTTTGCCTGCCGGTACGTATACGGCTACTGTAACGGTCACGGCGGACTACGGCATTGCCGAATCGATCGAGGTGCTGTTCACCGTCGGCTCGGCAACGGAGCCGGTAGCCATTGCAGCCCAGCCGCAAAGTCAATCTGTGACAGAGGGAGCGACCGTTGTATTCGAGGTCGTCGCTTCGGGGACGCCGACTTTGCATTATCAATGGCAGAAGGACGGCGTGGACATGCCCGGTGAGAACAAGTCGAAGTTAACGTTGCAGAATGTTGCGGCAAGCGATGCGGGAAGTTATGCCGTAGTCGTTTCCAATGCTGCGGGAAGCTTGACCAGCGCATCGGCGGTGCTGACGGTCCGTCCTGTAGGGGATTTTGCTCTGACG
The DNA here is from genome assembly GCF_018403685.1 of Xylanibacillus composti. Classification (NCBI taxonomy): domain Bacteria; kingdom Bacillati; phylum Bacillota; class Bacilli; order Caryophanales; family Paenibacillaceae; genus Xylanibacillus; species Xylanibacillus composti. Next base: position 7,101 of record NZ_BOVK01000089.1, on the reverse strand, counting down.
GCTGTGGCCGGGAACCGCTCTGTGAATTTGAGCTGGGGTTCGGTTACGGATGCTGTCTACTACAGTGTGTATACGAACGATGACTGGACCACGACAGTGACAAGCCAAGTCTATGCGTATCAGGTTGATCAGTTGGATAACGGCAGAACGTATCAGTTCGTCGTACACGCGCTGGATGAAAACCAAGCAACGATTGCTGTCTCGAACCGCACAAGCGCTACGCCGCGCCGGCCGCAGAGCAGCGGGGGAAGCAGTGGCGGTACGCCGCCTCAGCCTGCAGAACCGGGCACGCCTTCGCGTGCAGAGGTCATAGTACTCGTTAATGGCAAGGAAGAGCATGCAGGCACAGCCACAACAGGTGAAAGAAATGGCCAGAGTGTAACGACGATTGTACTGGACGAGGACAAGCTTCGGCAACGCCTTGAAGACGAAGGCGCTGGCGCCGTGATCACGGTGCCGATAGAGGCCGACAGCGATGTGGCGATAGCTGAGTTGAACGGTCGAATGATTAAGAGTATGGAAGACCTGCAAGCGGTAATCGAGATTCGCACAGGGCAGGCAGCTTATACCTTGCCGGCGGCGCTCATCCTCATAGACGAGCTTTCTGAACGTCTGGGGGCGAATGTGTCGTTGCAGGATATAAAGGTGAAGATCGAGATAGGCTCGCCAACCGCCGATACCTTGCGCACAGTGGATGCAGCTGCGGACAAGGGCGGATTTACGCTGGTTGCCCCGCCGCTTCACTTCAAGGTGACCGCAGAATATAACGGGCGCGAAGTAGAATTGACTGCATTCCAAGCCTATGTGGAACGCGAATTGGCGTTGCCTGAAGGGGTAGATCCGAACCGCATTACAACAGGTGTGGTAATCGAACAGGATGGAACGGTTCGCCATGTGCCAACCCAGGTTGTGATCCGGGACAGCACCTATTATGCACGCATCAACAGCTTGACCAATAGCACGTACGCCGTCGTGTGGAATCCGGTGGGATTTAAGGATGTAGAGAACCATTGGGCCCAGAATGCGGTCAATAACATGGGATCGCGGATGGTTGTGAGCGGAGTCAGCAGCGAGCTGTTCGACCCGAATCGGAACATTACTCGCGCCGAGTTCGCGGCAATTATCGTTCGCGGCCTCGGATTGAGACTGCAAGAGGGACACAGTCCTTTCGCAGATGTCCAAGCAACAGACTGGCATAACAGCGCGATCCGTGCGGCACACGAGTACAAGTTGATCCAGGGAATCGGGGACGGCACCTTCCTCCCGAATGAGAACATTACACGCGAGCAAGCGATGGTCATTATCGCCAATGCGATGAAGCTTACAGGCTTGAGCGCACAGTCGGGGAACCAGTCTCCGGACGCAGTTCTCCACTCGTATGAAGACGCTGCGCAAGTCTCCTCCTGGGCGTACCAGGCTGTAGCTGACAACGTTCAAGCAGGGATCATAACAGGCAGAAGCGACACCGGGCTTGCGCCTCAGGCATTCATTACGAGAGCCGAGGTTGCCGCCATCGTAGAGCGGCTGCTGCAAATATCGGAATTGATTTAGTGCATGATTCAGAGAAACCTTGCGGGAGGGGCTCGCTAGAAAATTCCTTGGCGAGCGTTGGAAGCAAGGAAAAGCCCAAGAATGTTGGTTTTCCGGCATTCTTGGGCTTTATTTTGTTCATGGTTCGCAGTGAATTGCTGTTTTTTTTCGGACAGCCTCGTATGGTTATGCTTCTGCCGCGATCATCCACGATACTCCGTAACGATCAATGAGCTCGCCATAGTACATCCCGAATGGCTGCAATTCCAGCGATTCCGATATATGCCCGCCAACAGCCAGCTTGGTGAAGGCGTCGCGTGCTTCCTCTACCGATTTGAAGGTAAGGTTAAGGGCAATACCCGAGTCTGGGGTATACGGCACTAGCGAATCCGCCATGAAAATAGCGTTGCCTCCGGCGACATGCACGCAAAGGTGCATCACTTTATCCTTATGCGAAAAATCTGTCCCCGTCGCTTGCCCGAAGGTGATGACAGAGACCAGTTCTCCGCCGAGCGCTTCTATATAAAATTCGGCTTGCGTCCTGGCGTCTTCCGATTGCAGGAAGGGTCGCAATACTCCCATCTTCTTCAACATCCTCTCTCCATGGAATCACTCTGTGCTATTCACTCTACCATCTTGGACGACGCGACATTTCTTCTGAATTGCTCACCTTTCCCAAAGGGGAGAAGCGGCGCCGTTTTAATGCAGGATGTATGCAGCCAGTTGAACCGAACCATCAGCCCCGTATAGGGTCAAGAGTAGAGGTCGAAATCAAGATGCCCTGCGGCGAACCTGCTCACACCCTTCAACGAGCGAAGCAGAAGGGAAATCAGGAATTTTGTCGAATCATACTACAAAGGAAATAGACAAATCGGCAGCCAATGACGGAGAGTGCGGCGAAATCGGTCTATGAGTTTGGTTTGGGGGCGGGAACCTTGCAGGGTTCCTTTCTTTATTCCCCTAAGCTCAAACGGCCGGCAGAAGCAAGACGCAATCCCATTCGGCAAACTTCGAATGGACGGGGGCGAGAGAGATATTCAAGAGTTTCGAGATCATCGGTGTCGTCAGCTTGACGGCATTTTTGTTGAATAGAGAGAGGCAGCTTGAGGACGGTCGAACGTTTTTGGATAAGGATAAGTGCGTGTCGGGGGATAGTCCCTCATACACTTCGTTCGATATCGATCAAAGAGAAATAGAACGGATCGTTCAGGCATCCGACGGTGGCGGGTTGTGGAAGATCCGCAAGCACCTCAAGTCTCTTCATGCAACGGGCATTCAATTCGAAAGTCCGCCCGGCTCGGGAACATGCGGATCGTTCGCCATTCCGGTGAACAGAAGGGAGGCAGCGAATTGCTAAGAGCGATTATTGTGGATGATGAGAAAAGGTCCATCAAGCGGTTAGTCCACTTATTGTCTGATTGCAATTGGCTGGATGTGTGTCGGACCTTTGAGCATCCTCAGGAGGCTTACGCATACGTGCAGGAAAATCCGGTTGACGTTGCGTTTCTTGATATTTCCATGCCGGATGTGAACGGCATGAAGCTCTCCTCTTTGCTGACCGCGTGCAATGATGAGACGAACATCGTATTCGTGACAGGTCATGACGAATATGCAGTTCAGGCGTTCAACTTGAACGCGTTGGATTATTTAATGAAGCCCGTGGACGAAGCGCGGATGAGTCAAACGCTGAGCAAAATCAAGAGGATTCGACGGATATCCGATCAAGCTCCTGACATTTCGGTAATGTTGTTTAATGGATTTAAAGTGTATTCGGGCGGTACGCTGCGAACTCCGCTGAAACTAAGAAGTCCCAAAACGGAAGAATTATTTGCTTTCTTGATTTGCAGGGGTACAGTCAGCCGCGAAGAAGTCATCGACGCCCTGTGGCCGAAGCTGGAGTATGACAAGGCGCTGCGCAACTTGAATACCAATCTTTATTACATCCGCAAATCGTTGGGCGAAAGCCAGTCTCAATCGTGTCTGCGCGTCAGCAGGAATGAAATCAGTATTGAAAAAAACGGCCTGTCTTGCGATGCTTATACATTCGACAGCATCGTCAGGCGCGTTCGATTGGCAGGTCTTGCAGACCTCTCGCTTGTTGATCAGGCGGAAGCTCTGTATACGGGTCCGCTTCTCAAAGGCAGAGATTACAGTTGGCTGGGCGAGACCGGGCACAATTATGAGCAGGAGTTTATTGGCTTATTGGATGCGGCCGCGCGGCACTGTCTCTCGGAAGGCAAGGCCGAAACGGCGCTGCGCTACTTCGATGCCATTGTCGCATTGGATGCGCTCAGGGAAGATGTCTACTATGAGATGATCAAATTGTTCGTGAAGCTGGGCAGAAGAATCGATGCAGATCGGTATTTCCAACAATTGTCGTCGATGCTGCGAAGGGAGCTTGGCGCTTCGCCCGATTCTGCCATCATCAAGCTGGTCCAGGAGATGAGATAGGTAATATGTCAGCAGCGCGGATTATGCCAGATTGCTGCCGCAGCTTAACCCGATTGACCTGCCGGCCAGAATGCCCGACGAGCAGGATGCAGGACTGCAGGTTTTCTATGCGCTGGAGCAAACGACGAATGTGATGGCGGAGTCGCTTCGTAAGCTGCCATACGATGTCCTTGTGAGAATGGACGAGCTCTCGCCTGCATATATGGAAGCCATGCTGACGGAAGAGCTGACCGTGGCGGAAGCATTGAAGGAGCTGGAGAAGGAATTTCAGACGGCCTATGAAGCGTCCGCATCGGAATGAGGTGCGTCATGTCCGAAACTTGCGAATCATGCTGTAGGATGAACGCGAGCACTGTAGTGCCTCCGCAATCTCGAAGAAATGCGCCCGCGCCATGTGCTACAATCCTCGTAGGTCGGCAATAGTCAAGTAAGAAGCCGATAGCGCAAAAAGCGGGGCAGCCGAACCGCGCCCGCATGGAGGAGGGAGTGCATGATGAAGACAGTTGTATTCGTGCATAGTGCAGGTGCTCAAGGGACTGGCGAGGGAAGCAGCGGACTGATGGCGCATATAAGCAGGAATCTTGGAGCGGATTTCCAGGTTCGCTGTCCGGCAATGCCCGACCCGACATCGCCATCGTGCAGCGCTTGGCAAGCGCGTTTGGCGCAGGAGCTCGAACGGATAGGCGAGGGAACGGAGGTCCTGCTCGTTGGTCACTCATTGGGCGGATCGGTCATTTTGAAGCATATAGCGGAGGGCGAGTGCCGCAGCCGGATTGCGGGAGTGTTTCTGATCGCTGCGCCCTATTGGGGGGCAGATGAGGAGTGGCAGAGCGAGGACTACCAGTTGGCAGAGGATTTCACAGATTGTCTTCCGCCAATTCCGCACATTTATTTGTATCACAGCCGTGAGGACAGCATTGTCTCGTTTGCCCATATGCAGGCTTATCACAGGAAGCTGCCGCATGCACAGCTTCGGCCATTGCCCGGAGAGGAGCATTACTTTTCCTCAGGGCTTGCTCAGCTGGTGGATGATATGAAGAGGATGCGCTAACCGAAATAAAAAAAGACATGCTCCCGGTTCAACGACAATCCAAGAGCATGTCGGTCTGTTATTCGTCTGCAGCAAGATATTTGGACTGCTGGACATCCCGTCCCCAAGGTGTGCCTAACAGCGGCAGCGCCCAGCGGTCCAATCCGATCCAGCCTGCGTTCTTCCAAGCCAGCACGAGCCAAGTGGCCAGCACGAACAGGATGGGGTTCGTGCTCAGTGTTCCTGCGAACAGGAAGCTGACGTTCATCACGCCCCCGAAAAAGGCGGCGATTCCTGTCAACAGCCCCAAGATCAGCCCCAATCCGACGAGCAGTTCTCCGAAGGCCACCATGTAGCTGAACAGCTTGGCATTCGGGAGCACAGCGTTCTCCAGGAAGCTGGCATACCAGCCAGTGACATCTCCTCCGCTTTCGGCTTTCGCCAGAGCCCCGCCGACGAAGCCCTGAATAGCAGCGCCCGCATTGTCTCCGGTCCAAGCGGGGCTTGTCACTTTATGCCAGCCTGCGTTAAGCCAGGCGTAGCCTACATAGAGCCGTACCAGCAGCCAAATCCAGGCAGCCTGTGTACTGGAGAATAAAAATCGGGAAACGGGATTTTCGGGAATGATGACATGATTCATTTTGCTCATTTGTATCTCCTCCTAATGATGCGTGATATCCATCACAGCGGATACCGGCGCTTCGCAACTGATTACTGTGATCATAGCAGAGTGAGCTGGGGGATGGTGTGACTTTTCTCACACTTTCACCAACTTCGGTTCCGAATCTTTCCAAGGAGCGAAGCGATGAGGGAGACGGCAACAGACAATTTATCCCATTCCTCTATCTTTCTCTGGCCAGTCGTAGGGTATACATGTGCTATAATGAGTTCGCAAGCGAAAGGATGTATATTCCAGCCGCTTCTGACGACATGATAATGGGAGACTTGAATGGAAGTGGAGGCTATGAACATGAATCGAAAGCTGCGGGTTACAATATGGAATGAATACCGCCATGAAAAGGAAGATGCAACGGTACGCGCGATCTATCCGAACGGCATTCATGCTGCCATTGGGGAAGGCCTGGGCGACCAGGTGGAGATCGCCTATGCGACACTGGATGATCCGGAGCACGGCTTGACGGAGGAGCGGCTGAATACAACGGATGTCTTAATCTGGTGGGGGCATAAAGCACATCACGAGGTGCAGGATGACATTGTGGAACGCGTGCATAATCGGGTGCTGCGCGGAATGGGGCTGATCGTCTTGCATTCCGGACATTTCTCCAAAGTGTTCAAGAAGCTGATGGGCACGTCTTGCGACCTGAAGTGGCGGGAGGCGGATGACAAGGAGCGGATTTGGGTGGTGTCGCCCGGTCATCCGATCGTGGAAGGCGTCGGCGAATATATCGAGCTCGATGCCGAGGAAATGTACGGGGAGCACTTCGATATCCCGGCGCCGGATGAGCTGCTGATGGTCAGCTGGTTCGAGGGCGGCGAGGTTTTTCGGAGCGGCTGCACGTTCCATCGCGGGCAGGGAAAAATCTTCTACTTCCGTCCGGGACACGAGACGTATCCAACCTATTACAACGAGCAGGTACGGCGCGTCATCCGCAACGCGGTCATGTGGGCCGCGCCGGTCGAGCGCGAGTATCCGAACTACGGCAACCACAAGCCGCTGGAGCAGATTCAGCCGAAATAAGCGGAGCGCAAGACGTTCTCTGAGGAAGCTGCTTCCGCACAGGGGATTGGCATGGGCGCAGCTCATGCGATCTGTCCGAGCGGGAAGGCTCTGATTCCACGTATGACGGATCTGCGACTGGCAGCCATCCTCACGTTGACAACTGCTCCAATTGATAGGGCTGATCCCGAGGTCTTCACTGATCGGGAACAGCCCTTTTTTTTGTCATGCCGCACTCGCTAACGGAATTGAGCGACACTCCTGCTCAGATCCGGCTGCGCTTAGAGGCGACGGATGAGATGGAACGCTAACGGAAGGGAGCGACGCTATTGGCCAGTTTTTAGCTGCTTTTTCCCGCTAACGGAACGGAGCGACACTATTTGCTCCCCTGCCTATCAAGCCCCCTAATTAA